>CAZJZR010000434.1:0-4274 GCA_964550475.1 uncultured bacterium | reverse complement strand
AGCCCAGCAGTTGCTCTGCCTGATCAAATCTCACCTTGGCTTGGGGCAGATCCAGCAAATCTGTCCCCATACCAATGGACTGTGAACCTTGTCCTGGAAAGACCCAAGCCGTTTTTACCATTTGTTATTCACACTCAATTCAACTAAACGGAATGTCAGCGTTCACATCGCCCTTGGGAAACCTGTAGCAGACTACGCCCGCTGCTCCCCGTCAGGGGAGTGAACAGTGACAACGGAATTACATCGGGGTTAATTATCCGGTTTTGTCTTATTTATTAGCGTAAGGCGGTTTGGTATCCAATTAGTCATTTTGTCACTACTTTCCCAATCGCTGATAGCGGTTTTCATATGGTTAAGGGGGCGAGGGCAGTGAGCTATGCCCACTCCACCGCAAGCGGCTATATTCCCAATCGCTGCTTTTCCAACCAATCGTGATTGGCCGTGCAGGCAACAGACAGGCAACATTGACAAATCATGAGATAAAACAGTCTCAATTAGCCAGCCATGGTACATTTGAGGGATCAAAATCACCGGACTGATGCTGCTGTGCGATCGCTGTGGAATCCTGAGAACCACGCCAATGGGCACCCACCGATCCACAGAGGGGGCAGGAGCCGACCACCGGGCGATCGCGAGGGACGCTCGATCCACTGCTGATCCAAGCCAAATCGGGCGTTCCTGAATTTAGGGATGAGCTAAGAGTTGGATGAATTGAAACTTCGTTTCAATTCATCCTGCTATTCAGCAACACCGCCAAATCGTCAACATTGTTGTGCAGTTGTTGTGCAAGAGGGGAAACATTCGTGACAGCACTGGGAACACCTGGAACCCAACTGAGGCGGGCAACATTGGCCGCGAATCCTCTCCTGCAACAAGTAATTAAGCGACTCAACCTGCGTCCGGAAGAGCTTGAGCGCACCTTTTTAATGTTTGCCTTCTACACCACCACCTCCGCCGGACTGCTGTGGTTTGAGTCCACCATCACCGCTCTGTTCCTCGAAGAATACAGTGCCAAGGGCTTGCCGTGGATTTACATCGCCAGTGCGGGGATCGGCTCTGGACTAGGCTTTCTCTATTCATGGATGCAGAAAGTCTTACCGCTGCGGATCGTGATTGTCCTGATCGCCTTAATCATGGCAATTCCCCTCTTGGGATTTCGGATTGGCATGGACTTTGGCAATTGGACAGTGTTCGGCAAGGTCACCTTCCTCAGCGTCACCGTGTTATTGATGCGGCTGTGGCAGGAAGCGATTTATGTATTAAATGACT
Source organism: uncultured bacterium (assembly GCA_964550475.1). GTDB lineage: Bacteria > Cyanobacteriota > Cyanobacteriia > CAIUCS01 > CAIUCS01 > CAIUCS01. The sequence continues at coordinate 3,005 of CAZJZR010000434.1, read as the reverse complement.
TAAATGCGTCGATTACCGCCAACCAACTGTTTAATATTCGGGAAATTAAACGCACCTATCCGTTAATTAGTAGCGGCGTGTTATTCGCAGATGTATTTAGCGGATTTTCCCTGGATCCCATGGTGTCGTGGTTAGGGCTAGAAAACGTGATTCTGGCTGCTTTCCTGATGATGGTCGTGGGGGCGGTGATTCTGTTTTACCTCAGCGATAACTATCAGCAAGCGTTTCCCGATTTAATCCGTCGCAGTGGCGATGAAGAGGCTTCCGACTTTGCGGCGCGAAGGTTACAGGGGCCATTAAAAAGCTATGGGATATTACTATTTGCCTTTTTCATCCTGGCGCAAGTCCTGTTTTTATTTGTTGATTTTCAATACCTTAGCCAAATTGAAGAACGGTTCAAGGGTGGAGAGGAAATTGCCAAATTCCTGGGGCGGTTCAGTGGTTTTTTAGGCATTGTAGAACTGCTCACTCAGTTATTCCTCTCCAGTTGGTTGATTGAGTGGTTGGGCGTGTTTGGTTCGGCCATGCTACTGCCGATTGGCATGGTAGTACTCGGTGGATTCTCCTGGTTCAACCTGTTTTGGGGACTAATTTGCCTGAAGTTTTTAGACGAATTACTGCGCTATACCTTAGTGGCCAGCGTCAGCCCGGTGCTGTTCCAACCATTGCCGGACACAATTCGCAGTAATATCCAGTCGGTAGTGCGGGGGATCGCTGAGCCGTTATCGATTGGGGTAACGGGCGGTGTGATGCTGGTGATCATCTGGCTGCTGCAAGAAGTTAACCTGAAAGTTTGGCAGGGTAGGGCTTTTATCGTGGTGATCATCCTCCTGTCGGGGGTGTGGATGGGGGCGTTGTGGCTGCTGCGATCGGGTTATGTGGACTTGCTGGTGCAAAGTGCCGAACGGGGGCAACTGAGCAACCTGAAGCTGGATCTGCCTGCGATTAAGCGCAAGGTGGTGGAAACGCTGGAACGTCCCGGCAATGACGCGGATAAGAGTGCGTGTATTGAACTGTTGTCCCGCTTTGATCCCAAAAATGTCGGTGATGTGCTGGCTCCGCTGTTGCCCAATTTGTCGCCGGATTTGCAGCGCAAAAGTTTGGAAGCGATGTTGCTGCATCCCAATGTGGTCTATTTGCCGATGGTGCGATCGCTGATCAACCAACCCCTACAACCCAGGGTGCTGGCTCTCGCGTTGCGGTATGTCTGGCTCACCGATCCCGAACCGGAAATTAACCAACTGCGACCCTATCTCTACCAGGAAGTTGATCCCGTGGTGCGGGGAACGGCGGCTTCGTTGATGTTGCGGCGCGGCAATCCCCGGCAAAAGGCGGAGGCGACAGAAGCTTTGCGGCGGATGATTACCCATCGGCGGGAACGGGAACGGGAAATGGGGTGCCGTGCCTTGGGCGAAGCGATTTACATGCAGGCGTTGCGGTTGTATATCCCCAACCTGTTACAAGACCGATCGCTGCAAGTGCGCTGTGCCATTTTGGAGGCGATCGCCGCCACCCAGTTAGACGAATACTACCCCTCTCTGCTGCGTGCTTTGCACTACAAGTCCACCCGTGAAGCAGCGATGCAAGCCCTCAAACGGTTGGAAAATGACGCGATCCCCATGCTGGTCGAGTTCGCCAACGATCGCAACCGTCCCGATGTGGCGCAAATGTACGCATGGCAGGTAGTGGGGGAAATTGGCACTCTGGAAGCCCTCGACGCATTGGTGTCCCACTTGGTCACCGCTTGGGGGGCAGAGCGGCGCAACCTCTTACGCATTTTGGTTAAACTGCCCCAAGAACGCGGCATTGACGCAGTGGTGGATCGGTTGGGACGCAGTGGGATTGAAAATCTGTTTGACCAAGAACTGTCCATGTATGGCCAACTCTGTGCCGCGCTAGTGGACTTTTCCCCCGACAAAGTGCAATGCCGCGAAGCCGATCTACTGCGGGATTCGCTGCGGATGATGCAGGAAGATATTATTGAGCGAGTGTTTTTGCTGCTGCGCTTCCTCTATCCCGTCAGTGCCATCCAAGCCGCCTCCTTTAGCCTGCGGTCTGAGTCCCGCAGTAGTATGGCGCGGGGATTGGAAATTCTCGACAACACCGTGGACTTGGTTCGCAAACGGGCACTGCTCAGTATTTTGGATCGGCGATCGGATTTGGAAAAATTACAGACTCTTGCCGATTTGGTCACCTATCAACCGCTGGATACCAGCAGCCGTCTGCGCTACCTGTTGGATTTACGTTATTTCCTCTCCGACTGGTGCTTGGCCTGCTGCTTCCACCTGGCACGGGAAACCCGTTGGAGCATCACCGCCGAACAAACCCTCGCCTGCTTACGCCATCCCGCCTCCTTCGTCCGAGAAGCCGCCCTAGCCTACGTCCAAATCGCCTCACCCCGTTCCTTACCGGAATTCCTGCAACGGATGCAGCGGGATCCCAATCCGCTGGTGGTGGATCAGGTGAAACAGTTGATGCAGAACCTAAAGCCAGATCCGGGCTAAGGGACTGGCGGAAAAATAACATCCCCGTGATTGCGTAGGGACACGGCAATGCCCATCAATGTCCTGGTTCTAATTAAATTTGTGTTGTCCACCGTAGGGGCGTTGGCATTGCCTGTGCTTTGCACATAGCATTCCGACCATGATTTTTCGGTTATTCCGTAACTTAACTACCGGAATGTTATAGCCTACGGCATGGCTACTTGCAAATTAGGTTCTACGCCGCTAATCCTTGCCCACCCTACGGGAAGCAAGCTACATCCCCCTTTCTTGAATGCCCCTTGGGCTATACCCCTTCTCCCAAATTGGGAGAAGGGGAGCCGAATTCAAAGTCCCTCTCCCAGATTTGGGAGAGGGATTTAGGGTGAGGGCGGAGATCCTGGCAACCCAACAATTGACTTTCATGCAATGTGCAAGAGGTCTATTGAGAATCAGACCGTTTTGCCCCTTGATCCTTTAGATATTTGTGAATTTCATTTAGGATTTTGTAGGAAAGTCCTATGC
>CAZJZR010000433.1:0-4293 GCA_964550475.1 uncultured bacterium | reverse complement strand
GGTAATAGGTAATGGGTAATTGGGAAAACCCGATTACCCATTACCAACACATTTGCATCACGAATCGCCGACACCCAACAAGCGGCGATAAAATGATTGGGAAAAATCAGTGACTTTGTACCGCTTAAAGTTGGTTAATACGTCAATCAGGAAATCAACAAATTCGTTATTCGGCAATGTCATTTCGTAGCTGAGTTCGGCATTGCCATCAAACTGCATACGGCAGCGGGTTAGGTCTGCGGGTAGCGTGGAGACAAACCAAGTGGCGATAAAGGGAATACTGTCGCCCCCTTCAATTTTCCGCTCTCCTTCCAGAGCACCTTTTTGGTAAAGGCTAATCGCTAACGGCAAAATCTGCCGTTTTTGCGGTTGTTGGTAGTAGGGCATATAAACCCCCACAGCACGGGGATCAGCAGGTTGAAGGCTTTCAAGGGACATAGTTAACACCTAGTTAACATCTAAATGGTCAACACATCAATCGTTAACGAATGCATCACTAACCCAATTCATATTCGTATCTGGTGTTGGCTCAGATTCAGGTTGTGCGAGTCAGTCTAGAAAAACTGCACCGTAACTGAACTCATGACACTGTACTAATACATGCAGGTTAAACGTGGCAACCGTTAACATACTGTCAGCGGTCAGTTTTGTAAACAATCAGCATCAAAATGCCCCATTAAAGTCTGACCACACACTTATCCAAAAAGTTGCTGGTTGCCGCGATCGCCCAACCAGAACACTGTCCCAACCACCAGCCATGAGAAGCTCCATCCGGAGCGCAACCCTTGGACATTTAACATTTAGTTGGTCTATTGTTCCAATTGTGCCGCCACCAGCCAATCACCGATCGCTATTAAACAAGAAAATCCAAGCAGCGGCAAACACTACAAGGTTTATCTCAAGATTTATTTGCATATTCACCCTATGACGGCTCAATTCAACCCTTCCCCAGTGGGTTAATTGTGCCTCATCTGGGTTGATCAATCCAAAATTATCAGCATTATCAGCCAATCGCTCGTCAGGTAACCCTAACTGGGTTCACCCTCAACAGGACAACCATCAGACCAGCCCCATGCATTCCACCATCCACTATTCACCATCCACCATCCACTATTCACCATCCACTCCCCCTGTGATACCCTTTCGGAAATTGCAGCGTGGGTGAGTGAAGTAGAAGTCAATCCAGGCATTGGGATGCCGCATTGCGATCTCGTTGCACGGAACAATGGTCGATGATTAATTGTCGATGATTGATTTTTGTTGTGATTGTTGGTGTGTTAAGGAGTGGTGACTATGTTGTGTTGGGAACAAAGCCAAAGCGTGGCGACGATGCTTCAGGAACGCGCTTGGGTGGAAATTGACCTGGGTGCTTTGGCGGCGAATGTGCAGTATTTACGGCGATCGCTCTCACCGCAGACGGATTTGATGACGGTGGTGAAAGCGGATGCCTATGGCCATGGGGCGGTGACGGTGGCGCGAACCGTGTTGCAGGCGGGTGCTAATTGGCTAGGGGTTGCAACCATTCCAGAAGGGATTGAACTGCGGGAGGCTGGCGTAACCGCGCCGATTTTGGTCTTGGGTGGGGTGAATGCACCGGAGGAGATTCGAGCGATCGCCCGCTGGCAGTTGCAACCCAGCTTAATTAGTCCCCGCCAAGCCCTGATTTTTGCCGAAGTGTTGGCGGCGATGGGCGAGACCATTCCGGTACATCTGAAGGTGGACACCGGGATGTCGCGCTTAGGGGTAGATTGGCGATCGGCGGTGGAATTTGTCCAACTGGTGCGGGGGTTACCCAACTTGACCGTTGCCAGCCTGTATTCCCACCTCGCCACTGCCGATGACCCTGACCCAACGGTGATGCGCCAACAACACCAACGGTTTGAAACCGTAATTGCCCAACTGCGAAACGTGGGGTTTGTGCCGCCACGCCTCCACTTTGCTAACTCGGCTGGCACCCTCAGCGATCGCAGCCTGCATTACGACATGGTACGGGTAGGATTGGCGACCTATGGCCTATATCCAGCCCCCCATCTTGAACCGGGCACCCCTAGGGGCGATCGCCTGCAACCCGTGATGCAAGTCAAAGCCCGGATTACCCAAGTCAAAACCATTGCTGCCGGAACCGGGGTGAGCTACGGCCATCATTTCATTGCCCACCGGGAAACTCGCTTGGCGATCGTCGGGATTGGCTATGCTGATGGGGTGCCGCGTAACCTGTCAGATCGGATGACCGTGTTGCTTCAGGGGCAACGGGTGCGGCAAGTGGGTGCAATTACCATGGATATGCTGATGTTGGATGTAACAGATTTGCCAGATGTGCATGAAGGGGAAGTGGTAACCCTACTAGGACGGGACGGCAATGAGCAAATTTCCGCACACGATTGGGCATCCGTAGTCGGTACAATTTCTTGGGAGATTCTCTGCGGCTTTAAGCATCGCCTACCCCGCATTGCCAAAGCCTAAACAGCCTCGGTATTGATTCCAGTCCAACCGCAATGTCAACCACCATGAATTCCCAACATTCGGTTCCTACCCTCTCTGATGCAGCGTTGAATGGCCCGCAAGTCACCCCTTGGGACGTGGGTCCCGCGATCGCAGAATTGCAAGAGTTGTTGTGTGCCTATGGGTTTCCATTGCGGGTGGATGGCAACTATGGCTACGTGACCGAAAAGGCGGTGAAGCAATTTCAAGCCCGTCATCGTCTGCGGGCGGATGGTGTGGTGAACCAAGCCACATGGCAAGTGTTGAAGAAGAATGTCAAACCGGGCATTCGGGTATTGCGGTTGGGACACACGGGTATGGATGTCTGGTTGATGCAGGGGTTATTGCAGGTGAATGGTTATGATGTGGCGCGAACAGGGGTATTTGACCACAACACCGAACATGGGGTGATGGCGTTTCAACAACAACATCAGTTGATGGTCAGCGGCAAGGTGGATGGGGTGACTTGGGCGATGCTGTGCAACGGTTCAAACCCAGCCAAGCTTTAGCCATCAAGGCGTTGCTGAATCATGATATGACTTAGAAGTTAGATGAATTGGATAAGATTAAAAAAGCGGGTAACGCGATTCGAACGCGCGACATTCACCTTGGCAAGGTGACGCTCTACCACTGAGCTATACCCGCAAAAGTGCTCACTTGGAAAACAGACACCAGGCAAGCTTCCCTGAGCAACGGTATTCATCCTAACACTGAACGGATACCTCACAAGCCCCTGCTGCAAGATCTTTTTAAGATCTTTTTAAGATCTTTGAGGGGTAATTTCCTGGAGCCTTATGGTGAGATGGTGCTGTTGAAGAGCCGCGATCGCCATTTCCTGAGCCAGTTGGCGATTAATTTTGCCTTGGGCATTGCGGGGGAGGTGGGGCACTGCCAGCCAATGCTTCGGTTGTTTGTAACGGCTGAGGTGGGGGGCGATCTCGGCTCTCCAAACAGTCTCCTTTGGTGTGCCCTCGGTCACGATCAATGCCGTTACCGCTTCGCCCCAGTCAGCATCGGGGACACCCACCACGCAAATGTCCACTAGCGGTTCTGTCAAGCCCAGAACTGTGCGGGCGATCGCCTCCACCTCTTCTGGGAAAACATTTTCGCCGCCAGTGATGATTTTGTGGCTACTGCGCCCAACGATGTGCAGATAGCCGTCTGCATCCAGATAGCCTAAGTCGTCAGTAACGATGTGATCCGGAAAGGCGATATCGGGGTAGTAGCCCCAAGCAAGGGATTTGGCTTGTACGGTCACCTGCCCCACCTGATTCGGGGGCAGGCGATCGCCAGTGGGACTGAGGATGGCGATCGCGGCATGGGGTAATGGCCGCCCACTGCCCGTCATGCCTCGGCGAAATTCGCTTGGTTTCAGGGTGGCGACTTGGGATGCCGTTTCCGTCATGCCATAGGTGGGAGCCAAGGGAATCCTCGCTGCCTGTGCCTGTTGCAACAGGTGCGGCCATGCGGGTGCACCCCCCAGCAACACCGCTTTGCACTGACGCAACCAATCGGTTAATTCGGGGGACTGGAGCAGTCGTTGCAATTGGGTGGGAACGAGGGAAACAAATAAGTCGGCGGGATCAGGTTGAGTCGCCAGGGTTGCGGGAGACAGGGCTTTGAACGGCTGGATCACCAATTGGCCACCGGTGCTGTAGGAGCGGAGAAATTGCATTAGCCCGCTGACGTGGTAGAGCGGCAACAGGCAATAGGAGTGGATGCGGTCAACACCAAAATGCTGTTGGAACCCCCGGACGGAAGCCATCAGGGTGTCCCAGGTGTGGTGGACAAAGCGGATCTGACCGGACGTGC
>CAZJZR010000432.1:0-4294 GCA_964550475.1 uncultured bacterium | reverse complement strand
GTGATGATCACCGGGGATCATCCCTTGACGGCCTTGCATCTGGCGCAGGAATTGGGCATGGTGCAGCAACCGCACGTCCTCACCGGAGCCGAGTTAACCCAATTGTCGCTGGCGGAATTGGCGGCACAGGTGGAACAGGTGGCGGTGTATGCACGGGTGTCGCCAGAACAAAAGTTGAAAATTGTCCAAGCGTTCCAACAACGCGATCATGTCGTGGCGATGACCGGAGACGGCATCAACGACGCGCCCGCCCTGCGACAGGCGGATATTGGCGTGGCCATGGGCAAGGCTGGGACGGATGTGGCCAAGGAAGCGGCAGATATGGTGCTGCTGGACGACAACTTTGCCACCATCGTTGCAGCGGTAAAAGAGGGACGGGTGATTTATGACAACATCCGCAAGTCGATTAAATACTTACTCAGTGGCAATTCGGGGGAAATTTGGGTGATGGCGATCGCGCCCCTCTTAGGAATGCCGTTGCCGCTGTTGCCGATCCAGATTCTCTGGATTAATTTGATGTCCGATGGTTTACCGGCATTGGCGTTGAGTGTGGAGCCGCCAGAGTCCGACACGATGCACCGCCCGCCCCATCCTGCCGATGAACAAATTTTCAGTCGCGGCATGGGTTGGGATATTATCTGGATTGGCTTTCTGACTGGGGTGGTGAGTTTGGGGACGGGCTACGGCTATTGGCAACACGACCCCACCTCCCACTGGCAGACCATGCTGTTCACCATCCTCACCTTTGCCGAAACGGTAATCGCCCTCGCAGTACGCTCAGAACGCCGCTCCCTGTTCCAGATTGGGCTGTGGTCCAATCCCGCCTTGTTGGGCGCGATCGCCCTCACCCTACTACTCCACCTCGCGATCCTCTACTTGCCGATCGGGCAAGCCCTGTTTCAAACCGTTCCCCTATCGCTGCCAGAGTTAGGCTTGTGTATGGGCATGAGTTGGCTGGTGTTTGGGGCGATCGAAGGGCAAAAATTCTGGCAACGACAAACTACGGAACCGCTTGCCAAACTGGCTGTAGAACAGCCATCTCCCTGACTCAACCGCCGTTGCCACTGCATCTAAACGGACAACCAGTTCTTCAAGATTTCCTGACAATTACCCATGGGATTCACTGCCAAGTCTGCAAAAATGAATTACGTCGCATCAACGCATTCCAAGAACGCATATGTTGAAGCCTCGACTTGACAACCCCAGTGGTTTGACAAGCAACTAGGTTTTTGACTGGACGTTCTGGGTCACCAGGGTTCTACCGCCATTGGCTTCTATCTCACCCAGTTCTATTTCACCAATAATTTTGATCTTCATTTGACTTGGCTACAACTAATCTGGTTCCAACACTAATCGGGGTACAACTTCCATTTAGTGATTTAGATTTGGTGTGATTTAGATTTGGTGTGATTTAGATTTGGTTGGTTAGATTCAGTTAATTGATTAAACCTGTGCATGGTGCAATTCTGAGAGGATGTCTGAAAAGGTTAGAGGATGTTTTAAAAGCCCTATTTCATGTAGCCCTGGCGACTAAAGTCGCGGCTATACGAACACTAGCGTAGCCATGCCCAAAGGGCTATAAACTGCCTACGCAGGTTATGGCAACCCTTGATTTTTTCAGTCCACGTAGGCGGACTTTGCTCCCCTAGTCGCGGGTTTAACCGCCAGACACTTTTCAAACAGCCTCTTAGCTCTCTACGCAAGAATGAGGGTTGCAGTACTTCTCCTAGAACGAGAAAACAAGACTTCCGTCCTCCTTTCTCTGCTGTTCACACATCGTCTGAATTAATTGGTTGATCTAAACGGTTCATGCTGGATTAATACTTGGAGTAATACATTGATACCGATTACCCATTCTCCTGCTGTGGTGGGATGGATGTCTTGGATTTCTTCCTTGTATGATTTGTTCTATGGAGATGCGATCGCGGTGTTAACCCCAAACGTTGGTTTAGATTGGGCATCGCTAGAGATGATGAGTCGGAGAGGTAATGGGATGAGTAATCAACGGATGAATTAATGTTTATGACCTGCCTGCTCTCTCAAATTCAGCCCTTCTAGGATCAATCAACGCTGAATCTCCACTCCGCAAATTAATCTGGGAACTATGCATCGATCCACAGTCCTCAACGGCTTCATCCCAATTCAAACCTCCGGTTTACGCCCCAAGCAAACTGAGCAATATTTGATCAATTATTTGCTCAATTTACTGGAACAGATTGAATATGGAGCAGCTTGAATACCAATTGCATGCATCACCCCTTGAATTCATTCCCTTAAATCCATTACTTAGTTAAAAAAACACCCGCCATCTGGAACGACTGGCATAGCCTGAAGATTCAAGCGATCGCTAACCCTGATTCGATAGCGCATCATCTGAGAGTTAGAATCGTTTGCTTAATAGGGTTGACGTTCCATCTCACGTTTCCCTTACTCAACTCTGATACCCCCAGCATCTCCATGAAGATACAACGGATTCTGACGTTACGCGGCCCCAACTACTGGAGCATCCGCCGACCAAAACTTGTGGTGATGCGTCTGGATCTAGAGGATTTGGCTGAACGCCCCTCCAATGAAATACGCGGCTTTTACGACGGATTAGTGAGTACCTTGCCGTCCCTCGTGGAACATTTCTGTTCCCCTGGTTGTCGCGGCGGATTTTTACAACGGGTCAAAGACGGCACGATGATGGGTCATATCATTGAGCACGTTGCCCTAGAGTTACAGACCCTAGCCGGGATGGAGGTCAACTTTGGCCGCACCCGCGAAACCGCCGACTCCGGTGTGTATCAAGTTGTGATTGAGTACATTGATGAACGGGCTGGACGCTATGCCGCACGAGCTGCGGTGCGGCTCTGCCAAAGCATCATTGACACCGGAACCTACCCCCAACCGGAACTAGAGCAAGACCTGAAGGATCTGCGGGAAATTGCCCTCGATGCGTCCCTTGGCCCTAGCACCGAGTCGATTATTAACGAGGCGGAACATCGCGGCATTCCCTGGATGGTATTGCCCACCCGCTCGATGATTCAGTTTGGCTACGGGGTCTATCAGCGGCGGATTCAGGCGACCCAAACCGATGCCACAGGCATTCTGGGCGTGGAACTGGCCTCCGACAAAGAAGGCACCAAGCAAATGCTGGGCGAGTTGGGTGTCCCCGTACCCAAAGGTCGTGTGATTAACTACCTCGACCAACTGGACGAAGCGATCACAGCCGTCGGTGGCTATCCCATCGTGATCAAGCCCCTTGACGGCAACCACGGTCGCGGTATCACCATCAATGTGGACAAGTGGGATATCGCTGTTGAAGCCTACGATGCCGCCAGCCAAGCCTCCCGTAGCCGCTCCGTAATTGTGGAACGCTATTACCAGGGCAACGACTATCGGGTGCTGGTGGTGAATGGCAAGGTGGTGGCGGTAGCGGAACGGGTGCCCGCCCATGTGATTGGCGACGGTTATTCCACCATTGCCGAGTTGATTGAGGAAACCAACCGCGATCCCCGTCGGGGCGATGGCCACGATAATGTGCTGACTCGGATTCAAGTCGATCGCACCAGTCACCAATTGTTGGAACGCAAAGGCTATACGCTGGATACGGTTCTGCCTAAGGGTGAGATGTGTTTCCTGCGAGCCACCGCCAACCTCAGTACCGGAGGCATTGCCGTCGATCGCACCGATGACATCCACCCGGAAAACCTCTGGTTGTGTGAACGGGTCGCAAAAATTATTGGCTTAGATATTGCCGGGATCGATGTGGTCAGCCGCGATATTTCTCGTCCCTTGCGCGAAGTCGATGGGGTGATTGTGGAAGTCAACGCGGCTCCGGGCTTCCGGATGCACGTTTGCCCCAGCGAAGGCATTCCCCGCAACGTAGCCGAACCCGTGATGGACATGCTGTTCCCCCCCGGCAGTCCCAGTCGGGTGCCAATCATCTCGGTCACCGGCACCAACGGTAAAACTACCACAACTCGTTTAACCGCACACATCTTTAAGCAAACGGGGCGCGTCATCGGCTACACCACCACCGACGGCACTTACATTGGCGATTATCTGGTGGATTCCGGCGACAATACTGGCCCCCAAAGTGCCCGGTTAATCCTGCAAGACCCCACGGTGGAAGTGGCGGTGCTGGAAACGGCACGGGGCGGTATTCTCCGGGGCGGCTTGGCCTTTGACACCTGTGATGTGGGCGTGGTGTTGAACGTGGCGGCTGACCACTTGGGCTTAGGTGACATCAACTCAATTGAAGAGATGGCCAATGTCAAGTGTGTGCTGGCGGAAGCGGCACTGCCCAATG
>CAZJZR010000431.1:0-4319 GCA_964550475.1 uncultured bacterium | reverse complement strand
CAACTCCAACCCTTGTTGGAAGATCTCATCGATCGCCCGCATTGTCCCATCCGTCGTCATGAACTGGTGATCCGGCGTGGCGCGGATGATTGAGCCGTCTTCTAATTCGTACTCAAACACCGCTTGCTGGCCGCGATCGTGCCATTGGGCGATCGCCTGCGTATAGACAAACCCATTCGCATCCACACTATAGACCCGACAGCAGAGCGCGTTCTCCACAATTAGGCCAATCGGCACCACCCCATACTCCACCGTCAGCACCGGCGTATCGTAGCTGAGGCAATACTCCGCAAACTGCACCATCTGTTCCCACAGAGCCGCCGCGATCGCCTCCTTCACCCCATTCTGCATCGCCCCACCGACAAACGTTTCCCGGTGTTTCGCCATTTCCGCAGGCTTCTTTTTCCCCATCGCCCGCCGCAGCAAATCCGCTTGCCCCAACGAATAGCCACCCATATCCTGAGCGATTTTCATGATCTGCTCCTGGTAGACCATGATGCCGTAGGTCTCATTCAGAATCGGTTGCAGAATTTGGTGGTCATACTCAATCTTTTCCCGCCCGTGCTTACGGTTAATAAACTTCGGAATCAGCCCCGCATCCAACGGCCCCGGACGGTACAGAGCCAGCACCGACGAAATATCCTCCAACCCCGACGGCTTCAGGTCGCGGACAATCTGCCGCATCCCCGACGACTCCAACTGGAAAATCCCCTCCAGTTCGCCCTTCGCCAATAGCTGAAACGCCCCCGGATCATCCAACGGCAACCCATCCAGATCAATCGTCACCCGATGGCTTTGCTCAATCAACTCCACCGTCTTCTGGATCATCGTCAGGTTCTTCAACCCCAAGAAGTCCATCTTCAGCAGCCCCATGGACTCAATATCCTCCATGGAATACTGCGTCACCACGCCCTCATCTTCCTTACTGCGTTGCAGCGGCACCACCTCATCCAGCGGAGCCGACGAAATCACCACCCCCGCCGCGTGTACGCCCACACTCTTGTTCGTGCCCTCAATCCGAATCGCCATATCAATCCAGCGGCGATAGGTCACCGGGGGATCGGTGCCGGGGATGGGCAGATCCTTATCGTACTTTTCCTTAAACTCCGGTGCAGGCGTGTCATCGGAAATCATCACCTTCAGCTTAGTCGGCTTGCCGCGCATCACCGGGATTTGCTTCGCCATCTTATCCGACTCGCTGTAGGGCACATTCAGCACCCGCGCCACATCCTTCAGCACCGCCTTCGAGGTCATGCGGTTGTAGGTGATGATTTGCGCCACGCGATCGCTGCCATACTTTTGCGTCACATACTCGATCACCTCCCCCCGCCGCTCAATGCAGAAGTCGGTGTCAATATCCGGCATCGACTTGCGTTCCGGGTTGAGGAACCGCTCAAACAACAGACCATGGTGGACGGGATCAATGTTGGTGATGCCCATGGCAAAGGCCACCAGCGACCCCGCCGCTGACCCCCGCCCTGGCCCCACCGGAATGCCCTGATCCCTGGCGTACTTGATGTAGTCCCACACGACCAAAAAGTAGGTGGAGAAACCCATCTGCCGCATGATGTCCAGTTCGTAGACCAGGCGATCGCGGTACTCCGGCTCAATCTGGTCACGAGACTGGCACTTACGCCGCTGCATCAACCCGTCCCAGGCCACCTTCTCCATATAGGTTTCGTGGGTGTAGCCCTCCGGCACCGGATAGTCGGGCAGGCGCGGTTCCCCCATAATCTGGTCGGCGTACAGTTCCACCTTATCCGCTACCGCTAGCGTGGTGGCGATCGCCCGCTCCACAATCTCCGGCGACAAGTGATCGCGGAACAGGTGGCGCATCTCCGCCGCTGACTTCAGGTACTCCGTGCCGCTGTAGCGCAACCGCTTATCCTCCGACAGCAGCTTGCCCGTTTGGATGCACAACAGCGCGTCGTGGGCTTCCACATCAAAGCAAGAAATGTAGTGGGAATCGTTCGTGCAAATCAGTTGGATCTCCAACTCCTCGGCAATCCGCACCAACTCCACATTCACCATCCGGTCTTCCGGCGAGCCGTGGTCTTGCAGTTCCAGGTAATAATCATCGCCAAACAGGTCTTTGTACCACTGCGCCACCGTCCGCGCCACGTCCAGCTTATTCTGCAAAATCGCCTGCGGCACCTCCCCCCCCAAACAGGCGGAGGTGACCATTAACCCGTGGCGGTACTGGGTCAGCAAGTCTTTGTTAATGCAGGGACGGGCGAACAAGCCCTTACCCTGAAACCCTTTCAGATGGGAAATACTGGTCAGTTTCACCAGATTTTTGTAGCCTTGGGCATTTTTTGCCAACACCACCTGGTGATAGCGGGGACGACGCTCTTGCTTCTCCACGTCGCCATTGATCACATACATCTCATTGCCGACAATCGGCTTGATCCCCTTGGCCTTACAGACCTTGATCAACTCCAATGCCCCATACATCACCCCGTGATCCGTCAGGGCGATCGCAGGCATCCCTAACTCAATGGCGCGATCGACCAGTTCCGGCAACTGGCTGGCACCGTCTAGCAGGCTGTAGTCGCTGTGAATGTGAAGGCCGACGAAGGACATAGTGAGTGGTGAGTGGGAAGTGGTGAGTGGGAAGTGGTGAGTGGGAAGTGGTGAGTGGGAAGTGGTGAGTGGTGAGTGGCATAAAAGCCTAAGAACTTACTATTCACTCACCACTCATTACCATTCACTCATCACTCACCACTCACCACTTAATCACTCCACCAAAATACTACATCTAGCCAATATTAGATCCGTATCCCCTAGATGTGGAGGTAACAGGTGGCTTAGGCTGGGCTGAACGCGCTGGTTTGATGTTTGAGTAAGGTGGCGGTGGGTAATGGCCCCCGCAAATGCTGCCATGGTAATAGCTGATCCGTTGACCAGTTGGCGTGAACGTAGAAATCCAGATCGGGTAATTGTCCGCGCAGGTCTTTGAAGGCGCGACGGTAGCTGCCGAGGGAGTCGCCGTACTGGCGGACTCGGTCTAGGAGGGGGGCAAGGCGGCGATCGCCCCGTGACAATAACCCCTGGATCACTGACCATTGGTAACTTTCGGGGCGGAAATCGATCCCCTGAGGCCGCAGGTGTTTTTGCAGTTGGTTTAACCGTTTTTCGGCTTGGGAATTTACGCCAAACCATTGGAATGGCGTATGGGCTTTGGGCACGAAGCTGCTACAGCCCAGCGTCAGCCGTAACCCCGGAGCTGCCCGTTTAATCGCCAACATCATGCTGACGGTGGCCTCCAAATCCTCTGGCTGTTCCCCTGGCACACCTACCATGCCATAGAGTTTCAGGCTGCTCAGTCCTCCGGTTTTGGCATGCACGGCTGCCTGAATGATTTCTTCATTGCTGAGTTTTTTGTTAATGATCTGGCGTAGGCGATCGGATCCGCTTTCCACGGCAATAGTCAGGGATTTGCTGCCCCGCTGCACCAGCGTTTGCGCCAATTTGACGGTAACGGTATTGGTGCGGACGGAGGCGAGGGTGAGGCGCATCCCATCGTAGCGGGGATGGCTGAGGTGATTCAGTAAGCTGTCGAATTCCGGGTGTTGGGTGATCGATGCTCCCAAGAGTCCCAGTCGATTGGTGACGGCTAAGCCCCGGTCAATGGCGGGGATTAAGGACTCGTCTAAACTGGCGGGACGGAAGGGCAAGGTGAGGTAACTGGCTAAACAAAAGCGGCACAGTTCTGGACAACTCCGCACCACTTCCACCATGTAGATGTTTTCCCAGGCGGCTTTTGCGGTGACGACGGTGGAGGCGGATAAGACATCGCCGCGATAGGTTTGCTTTTCCACTGCCGCAGGAATGCCACTGTCCAGCGGTTCAATCGCTTGGATTGACCCGGTGGGGTCGTGGTAGCTGACGCTGTACAGGGCGGGGACATAGACTCCTGGCACTTGGGCGAGCTGGTGCAGTTGGGTGAGGCGATCGCGCCCCCGCACGGCTTGGTAGGCATTGATAAATTCGCCTAACAGCACTTCCCCGTCCCCTAACAAAATCACATCAAAAAAAGGGGCAAACGGTTCAGGGTTGGCGGTGAGGACGGGACCACCACCAAAAACGAGGGGATCTGTGGCGCGGCGATCGTTGGCCCAGATCGGTACCTGCATCTGCTCTAGCAATTTCAGCACATTGGCATAGTCCAACTCCCAGGACAGGGAAAACCCTACCAACTCTGGTGACTGCGACAACCGCTCACAGGCATCGGTAAACAACCGCCCCACGTCCACATCTGCCCGACTCGCCAACGCTGCCCACACGACCTGATACCCCAAACTGGTGATGCCCACACT
>CAZJZR010000430.1:0-4319 GCA_964550475.1 uncultured bacterium | reverse complement strand
TGTCCAGAGCCTTTTGGCGCAGCTCACTGGCCACTTGGCTGTCAACCCCGGCAAACACACCAGCCAAATCTTGGTAGAAGTTAGACAGTTGGTTGAACACCTGCCGCGTATCTTGGAACCGTTTCGCGGCTAGATCGTAATTTTGGGCAGTAAAGGCGGCGTTGGCTTCGCTGATCATCCGTTGCCCACCCGCCAAGCTTAATACACTGGTGCTGAGGGCGAGGGGACGCAGATCAGAATTGAGATTAGTGGTGATAGGTGCGGGTTGAGTCGGTGTGGTGGTGGGTGGAGCAGGGGTATCCGCAGCGGGTTGGTTCGGGGACGGTGCAGACCCATCCGCACGGGGATAGATGGTATCGACAAAGCCCAATTCCTGCAACTGTTGATAGGCTTTCTGACCCCATTCCCGCGTGGGTTGTTGGCTGCGAATCACCTGCACCAGCAGCGGCACTGCTAATTCCGGTTGGTTCTGTGCCCGATGGACTAACGCTAACTGATAGGTGGCCTGATCGCGCATCTGAGCACTGTTGACGGCCTTTTGGCGTTGTTCAGCCGCCACGGGGTTGTCTACCCCAGCAAACAGCGAGGCCAAATCCTGGTAGAAGTTAGACAGTTGGTTGAAGACTTGCCGCGCATCTTGCAACCGTTTAGCGGCTACGGCATAATTTTGTGACGCAAATGCCGTGTTGGCCTCATTCATCAACCGTTGCCCACCCGGTAAGCTCAACAGACTGCTGCTGAGGGCGAGGGGACGCAAATCAGAGTCGGCCAGTGCGGCTTGGCTTGAGGTCGCACTTGGCCGAGTGGGCGTACCCGCAGGGGGATTGGCTAGGGCACTGCTGGTGGCACCGAATAAAACGGCACTGGCCAGAGTAGCTCCCAGAACGGTAGTGTTAGGCAGCGAAAACCGGGCAAAAACCATGGAGTAATCTGGTGGGTTAGCAGGTAGTGAGGACAAAAACTTCAAGTATCTTATCATTCTCAACTGACTATCGGGGATCAACTATCGGGGATCGCCAGACTGAGGTTAGCCTGGATTATTCACGACAATTTACCGAAAACACTGAAAAGCTTGGCTATCGTAGGGTGCTGTATAGCCGACGGCATCCAAGTAAAGCGAAGCGTAAGGCACCGTGTTTGGTTGTGACTTGCGAGTACGATGGTGCGTTACGGCGTTGCCTAACGCACCCTACAGGTAGCGATGTGAGGACATTATTAGACCTCTTGCAGATTGCATGAAAGTCAATTGTTGGGTTGCCAAGATCTCCGCCCTCACCCTTTTCTTGTATGCCCGAAGGGCTTTAAGCCCTCTCCCAAAGCTGGGCGAGGGACTTTGAATCCGGCTCCCCTTCTCCCAAATTGGGAGAAGGGGTTGGGGGATGTAGCTTGCTTCCCGAAGGGTGGGCAAGGATTGGCGGAACCTAATTTGCAAGAGGTCTATTAATCTGCACATCCCTTATTGCAGAATGTGCCCCAACCTCCAACTGGTAATAGGGGGGCATTGGTTCGGGATTTTCAACGAATCAAGCATCCTCAGTAGATCAAAAAGGTTGTTGTGGCAGGAGCATAGGGGCAGGCTCTTCTGCCCAATGGAGAAGTTTCCCTAACTCCAGTGAGATCACTGTCTGCATGTTCACTCTACCGGGCAACCACAGGGGGATTGCCCCTACAGAACAGACAATATTGGGTTGGAAAGCCATTCCTGCGTCTTGACGATTGGGGTGTATGTCCATTATTTAGGACACTGATTGGTCATTGGCAGCGCGGCGATCGCCCCCAGTCCTTCATCAGTCAGAATCTTTGTCCAACCCTGTTGCAACGACGTGTCGGTGGGATTGCGACATTGCAAATCCACGAGCAACGACAAAGCATCAAACCAGATGCCCTCCCGCAAATACAGACTGGTGCGCTTCCGCAGGGTTGCCTCACTGCGATCGCTGGGATTCAATTGTCCCAACGCCGTAGTCAGATCGGCACTGGGCGCAACTCGCCGCACCCACCCAAACACAGTTGCATCCGCATCACTCAGGGACGGATTGCCTTGCAAATCGGCACCCAAATTACAGATGACGGTGACTGTCCAACGGTAGGTTTTGCCAACGACCAGTGGTGGGACTCCAGTGCCGGAGGGTAAGGTCAGGGAGGCTTGGCGATTGTTGGGATTGAGGACAAAGGTTGTGTTGTAGAACAGTTTGGGGTTTTGCAGATTGCTGTCTACTTCGTAGAGGCTAAACTGCGCCCAACGGGCGTTAGTTGGCGGCAGCACCCACAAAAACTGGGGATAGGCCGATAGGGTCAGCCCTAAATTACTTTTCGGTAAAATGGCGGTTAAAAATTCTGTGTCGCTGAAGGCACAGGTGTTGGCACCCCGCGATCCTGCACTGACCCGTCGCCCCGGAAAGGCCGGTTGTTTATTCCCACTACTATTACTTTGCGCCAATAGCATATTACTTTGCGCCAATAGCACGGCGGGGGAGGCAAACACGCCAATGCTGATAGCGACGGCGATCGCAGTCAGTGATTGCAACGGAGATCGGGTTAGGTGGGTGTTCATGGGAGCGGGGGAGTGAGGGGAGTGAGGGGTGAATAGTGGATGGTGGATAGTGGATAGTGGATGGTGGATAGTGGATGGAGTGATGAGTGATGGAAGGATTGCTGATTTAGAAGTCTTGCGGAGATTTAGATTGGGGTTAGACCTAGAGATTCATCAGTGATCCGGGTAATTCCGCTAAGTTTCGCTTTAAATTTAGATAATTTGCAGGAAGACTGTTGTTAACAGTTGTTATCGGATCGCCCTACATCAAAGCCTGCGGTAGTAACTCCGGACGGTAACTATCAAGACGTACAGGGCGGCTGTTGATGTTCCTTCCATCACCATGACAGCCCACTTACGCTTGCCTAGACTTGGTTGAATATGCGTACATTAGTACATATTGCTGACTCATTCGTATCTGTAATTCGTCCTTCTTGGTGATTCAGGTTTCCCCATGCTGTTGTCCATCAGAATCCAAAATTTTGCCCTCATCGATCGCCTAGAGTTGGAATTTGGGGCGGGCTTGCATGTGATGACCGGGGAAACCGGGGCGGGTAAGTCGATCATCCTGGATG
The DNA here is from genome assembly GCA_964550475.1 of uncultured bacterium. GTDB lineage: Bacteria > Cyanobacteriota > Cyanobacteriia > CAIUCS01 > CAIUCS01 > CAIUCS01. The sequence continues at coordinate 1,211 of CAZJZR010000430.1, read as the reverse complement.
CGATGGATGCGGCACTGGGGGGAAAGGTGACGGGGCGCGTGGTGCGGACGGGAGAAGAGGAAGCCCAAATCGAAGCGACTTTTGAACTGAATCCAGCCTTGATCGATTGGTTAGCCAGCCAAGAGATTGATCCGCTCGACGGGCATTTGCTGGTGTGCAGTCGGGAAATTACTGTGGGCAAAGAGGACGGGGCAAAAGAGACGAAAGGCGGACGCAGTAACGGCTTTCGCAGCCGATCGCGGATCAATGGTGTCCTGGCCAACAAGCAACAGATGGAGGCACTGCGCGATCGCCTGGTTGAATTCACCGCCCAAGGCCAAACCATGCAGTTGGGCGATCCCACGATTCAGCGGGAGTGGTTGGATGGGTTTGGTGGGGTGCCGCTGTTACAGCAACGGGAGGCGGTTGGGGTGGCCTATGCCGCTTGCCAACAGGCGCAACAGGCGTTGGAAAAGCGTCGCCAATCAGAAAGCCAGCGATTACAACAGTTGGACTTGTTTGAATACCAAGTTAAGGAATTGGCCGCTGCCAATCTGACCGAACCGGATGAGCTAACCCGCCTGGAACACGAACGGCAACGGCTCAGCCACAGTGTGGAGTTGCAGAAGCAGAGCTATCAGGTTTACCAAATGCTCTACCAAAATGAGACGGGCGGTGAAGCGGTCGCCGATCTGTTGGGGCAAACGGAAACGATTTTGGAAGACATGGTGAGCTATGACCCAGATCTGGAGGCGATTTTAGCGATGGTGCGGGATGCCCTGACCCAGGTGCAGGAGGCGGGGCAGCAGATCAACACCTATGGCGAAAATTTGGAAACCGATCCGCAACGGTTGCAAGAGGTGGAGGAACGAATCATCCAACTGAAGCAAATTTGCCGCAAGTATGGCTCCTTGGAGGAGGCGATCGCCCACTATCACCACATTCAAGTCGAGTTAGACGACCTACGCGGTGGCGGCCAATCGCTAGAGGAATTGGAAGCCGCCTATGAGCATTGTCGGGATGCCCTGAACGAAGCCTGTGCCCAACTCACCACCCTGCGGCAGGTGGCGGCAGCAGACTTGGAACGGCGACTGGTGGACGAATTGAAACCATTGGCGATGGATAAGGTGCAGTTCCAGGTGGAAATTAGCCCCTGTCCTCCCACCACCTGGGGAGCCGATCGCATCATCTTCCAGTTCAGCCCCAACCCAGGGGAACCGCTGCAACCGCTG
>CAZJZR010000429.1:0-4323 GCA_964550475.1 uncultured bacterium | reverse complement strand
GCAACCACGGCAATATTCCAAGCAAACCGCTTCATGTAGGGGAATTTTTTCAGCAGCGTGTCGATCTGTTCTAGGAACAGGTATTCCTTTTCTAACCGCTTGTGTTCGATGATGATTTTTTTCCAGTAGCGTTCGTCGTTGGGGTGAACGCGCTCGATCAGGTAAAACTGGAGGAAAATCCACAGGGTGGCTAGCCAGAAGGTGTCATAGCGGGTGTGGGCAAAGCGCGATCGCACAAATCGGACAATATCAATATCCAACGGCGTTTCATCTTCCGTCCGCACTTTGGTGGCCATGCGGCGATAAACATTGATCACTGGATTGTGCTTCAGTGGATCCCAGAAACAGGCTTTGCCGCCCGGTTTCAGCACCCGATACATTTCCTGAATCACCAGGGTTGGGTCGGGGATGTGGTGCAACAGGTTGGCGGCATAGACCACATCAAACGTGTTATCGGGAAAGTCGATCGCCATGGCGTTAATCGTCCGCCCTTCCACCTGCACGCCATTTTTCTCCGCCAATTTCAGAGCCACATCCACCATGCCGGGGGAATAGTCAGAGGCAATACACCGCGCCCCCTTTTTGGCAAAATAAACGCTATTTTCTCCGGCTCCACAGCCCAAATCCAGCAATAACTGACCGCTGACATCGCCTAAGTGGCGCAGAATGAAGCGATTTTCGGGAGCGGTGCAGGCTTCAAAATAATCCCGCACACAGATGCCATCGACATCAATGGTGGCCGCCCATTGGTCATGGAAACTCCGCTCTTTACTTAAAACCTCGTCTTGCATGGAAAATGGATAACGGAAGGCTAGGAAGGTCAATAGGCAAACCGATGGCTAAACCTACGGTTGCCCTCCATCATACCCAATTGGGACGATTGAGACACAGGGATCACGCGATCGGCTTAATCTGATTTATCCGGTTTATCCGGCTTTATCCGCCAACGGCTGACTCCGACTGTAAGCTAGGAGACGGATTCACGGCTTCAATCGCTGCCTCACTCACCGTTTCGGCGTTGGCAAAATGCAACCGTGCCGGAGCCTCTGCCTCTTCAATGACATGATCGGCCTCATCACTGCTGCCCGATTTTCGCACCGATCGCACCGCTTCCAAGGCTTCCTTAATCACCACTGCCGTGGGTACCGCTAGCACCACGCCCAGCAGACCGCCCACCCGTGCCCCAGTCAGAATGGAGATGAACACCCAGAAGGGGTTGAGTCCGGTAACGCTGCCTAAGACCCGTGGGGCGATGCCATTTTCGACAATTTGCTGCACAATCACCGCCACCGCCAATACCTGGAATGCTCCAGCAAAATCGCGCAGAGCCGTCAGGAAGGTGACTAACACAATCCCCACCGTGCCGCCAAACGGGATCAGAGCCATTAAGCCGACAATTAAGCCGAACAACAAGCCGAAGGGAATTTTCAGCAGTAAGAAGATGGAGACTAAGCCAAAGGCCATACAAGAGGAGACGATGATCTGGCCGATGAAGTAGTTCTGAAAGCTTTGTCGCAGCGTCCGGGAAAACGGTTCTTGGATGCGATTGGGCAACCAACCAACGAGGCTCTCCCATACCTCATGCCCATGTTGCAGCAGATAGAACATGGAGATGACGGTCAATAATACATCCAGCACCTTAGCGGCGGTGAAGACCGCCACATCTAGCGTCAGGTTGAGCACCCGTCCGGCGATGAACTGGATTTGTTCTTTGATCCGGTTGTTGATTTGCAGAATCAACCCATCCAGACTGACCGGCCAACCTAGCCCTTCAAAATGCTGATCCAGTCCTAATAACTGACGTTGGGCAGAGTCGAACCATTCGGGCAACCGCGCCACCAATTGTTGTGCCTGGGTCAGGGCAAGGGGAACCAGCGTAACAGCGGCCACCAGCAACAGCACCAGTGCCAACAGGAAAACGATAATGGCGGCAAAGGTGCGGCCTAACCCGCGTTTTTCTAGCCAACTGACGGGATAGTTGAGCAGGAAGGACAGCAGGGAGGCAAACAGTACCACCACCAGCAGGGAGCGGAAATAGGTAAAGATGGTGGCAAATGCCCACGCATTCAATACCGCGAGGGGGGCGGCAAGGGCGATCGCTAACAACCGAGACATCGGTGTCAGCGAATCCCACCACAACATCAGCTTATTTTTCGGCGTGGACGACCCAGAACTGAGCATGAACGGATCACAGAGGGTGCGACAACTATTCGTGTAACCGTTCACTCCCTGTCAGGGGAGGAACAAGCGGGCGCAGCCCGCAACACTTTTTCCCTGGGGGATGTGAATGGTTACATATTCGTTCTATTATCCTGAATTTTTCGCCATCCGGACGGCAAACCTCCCAGTTTCGGCTGCCACTCCCACAACCCACGTCTCAGAGATCACCACAACCACTCCAATCTCCCCACTCATCACTCATCACTCATCACTCGTCACTTCTCACTCTCCCCTCCATCCACCATCCACCATCCACTATCCACCCCCACCCCCTACCGTCGCCGCTCCTGCAACTTGCGATACACCGCCCGCAGATCGACGTTGTGATGGGCGAGGGCAACCAGGGTGTGGTAGAACAGGTCAGCCGCTTCCCCGGCGATCGCCTCTGGGTCATCATCCTTACAGGCCATCACCACCTCTGCCGCCTCTTCACCAATTTTTTTCAGGATCTTGTTGTCCCCTCCCGCCAACAGTTTGCAGGTGTAGGAGGTGTCTACGGGATGGTCGCGGCGATCGCAAATCACTTGAAACACCTGCGACAACATATCCGCAGGCGGCGGAGTAACACTGTGATCCACCCGATGAAAACAACTGCGTTCCCCGGTGTGGCAGGCAATATCGCCAATCTGCTCCACCCCAATTAGCAACGTGTCACTGTCGCAGTCGTAGCGCAGCGAATGAATTTTTTGCAGATGGCCAGAGGTCGCCCCCTTATGCCACAGTTCCGAGCGGGAGCGGCTCCAAAACCACGTTTCCCCCGTCTCCAACGTCTTTTGTAACGACTCCCGATTCATCCACGCCATCATCAGCACCGTGCCGTCCAAATAGTCCTGCACAATGGCAGGCACTAGGCCGCGATCGTCATAACGCACCTCATCCACCGGGATGGACAAACTCAAATCAGCCACAGCAATTTACCCACATTGATCTGCTTGTTTATTTTAGAAGTGGATGGTGGATAGTGGATGGTGGATGGAGTGGTGAGTGATGAGTGATGAGTGATGAGTGATGAGTGATGAGTGGTGAAGTTATCATTACCGATTACCCATTACCGATTTAATGCTGGTTCTAATTAAATTTGTGTTGTCCACCGTAGGGGCGAAGCATTCCGGTAGTTAAGTTAGGGGATAACCGAAAAATCATGGCCGGAATGCTTCGCCCCTGCAAGGTTATCGGTTCAAACACAAAATCATTGAGAATTAGATTTAATGCTCTTTTGTCCCGGTTGCACAGGTGGGTTTACCCATTTTCAACATGGGGTTTGGGGCTTGGGTGGTGCTGGGGTTGCGGGTTTGGCAGGTAATTGCCGTTACTTCCAGTTGTTTGGTTTTGGGGTTGGAGATGAGGAAGACGGCTCCGACGTAGCTTTGTAAAGGGCGATCGCTGCGTTTGTGCCATTGGAAGGGGCCGATCGCTTCGACGGTGTAGGCATCGGGGCGGGCGGTGGCGTAGACAAAGGCAGCAGTGGCGGTTGTCCGCATGGTGTAGTGGTAAAGGGTGGTGCCGGAGGGGGCGGGTACGCCTAGGGGAGCAAAGGTCGGCGACAACCGTTTTTGCTCTAAATAAAATGCCATCTGCCCACGATTGACATTGGTCACATGGATTCGCGCTTGCGTTTGCATGGCTCTGGGAGCTTGGCAAAGGAACAGGGGGAGGCTGAAGGCGGCCAGAATCAACACCAAGATGATCCCTACCAAGATCTCTACTAGGGTGATGCCAGCACTCGCATCCCCGCGCCATCGGTTAAGCAGGAATTGCACATAGACAGCGGCGTGTGGCGATCGCGTCGCTTGTTTCATCACCGAACTCAGTGGGTGCGATCGCGGCATCTGCTCTCAACCTCCGGTTATGGCAACCCCAGCAGTGATTAAACCGTCTGCTGATCTCTAACGTTCCCAATCTTGACCGGATTGATACAGACTGGGCTGAACTATGGAACAGCACGGATGAAAAAAATTAGACCTCTTGCAAATTAGGTTTTACGCCACCAATCCTTGCCCTCACCCTTTTCTTGTATGCCCGAAGGGCTTTAAGCCCTCTCCCAAATCTGGGAGAGGGACTTTGAATCAGGCTCCCCTTCTCCCCAATTTGGGAGAAGGGGTA
>CAZJZR010000428.1:0-4325 GCA_964550475.1 uncultured bacterium | reverse complement strand
TTGAGTGGGCTGGACGCGAAATGCCCGTGCTGCGCCAAATTCAGGATCGGTTTGCTACAGAAAAACCCCTGGATGGTATCCGGTTAGTTGCCTGCTGCCACGTCACCACAGAAACGGCGCACTTGGCGATCGCTCTCAAAAATGCTGGAGCCGATGCAGTTTTGATTGCCAGCAACCCCTTGTCCACTCAAGATGATGTGGCCGCTAGCTTGGTGGCCGACTACGGCATTCCCGTGTTTGCCCAAAAGGGTGAAGATGCTGATACCTACAACCGCCATATCCAAATCGCCTTGGATCATCGCCCCAACATCATCATCGACGACGGTAGCGATGTAGTCGCTACGCTGATCCAACAACGCCCCCACCAAATCACTGACCTGATCGGCACCACCGAAGAAACCACCACCGGGATCGTTCGCTTGAGGGCGATGCTGAAGGATGGCGTGCTGACCTTCCCCGCCATGAACGTCAACGATGCCGACACCAAACACTTCTTCGACAACCGCTACGGTACGGGTCAGTCCACCCTAGACGGCATCATCCGCGCCACCAACATTCTCTTAGCGGGTAAAAATATTGTAGTGGCAGGTTATGGCTGGTGCGGTAAGGGTACGGCACTGCGGGCACGCGGCATGGGCGGCAACGTCATCGTTACCGAAATCGATCCCATCCGCGCCATTGAAGCCGTGATGGATGGCTTCCGGGTGATGCCGATGTCCGAAGCCGCTCCCGAAGGGGATTTGTTCATTACCGTTACCGGGAACAAGCACGTCATCCGTCCCGAACACTTCGCTGTGATGAAGGATGGGGCGATCGTCTGTAACTCTGGCCACTTCGACATCGAAATTGACCTGAAATCCTTGGGCGAATCCGCCAACTCGGTCAAGGATGTGCGTCCCTTTACCCAAGAGTACCGTCTGCCCTCCGGCAAGTCGATTGTGGTGCTGGGCGAAGGTCGCTTGGTCAACTTGGCCGCTGCCGAAGGTCACCCCAGCGCAGTGATGGACATGAGCTTTGCTAACCAAGCTCTGGCCTGCGAATACCTGGTCAAGAATAAGGGCAAGCTGGAACCGGGGATCCACTCCATCCCCACCTTGGTGGATCAGGAAATTGCTCGTCTGAAGTTGCAAGCCATGGGTGTGGCGATCGATACGCTCACCCCTGCCCAAATCGAGTACATGAACTCCTGGACTTCTGGCACCTAAGCGACTGTCAGCAAAATAAGATCCCCATGATAGGCGTAGGGACATGGCATTGCTGTGTCCCTATAGTTTGTGGTATGGATACAAAATTCACTTGCCAGGTCCTCATCGGGTGTTTATCGCTGCTGGCGGTGATGTGGAATGGCATCGGCTGTGCGGTCATGCCTCCGAGGGGGACGCAAAGCCAGACCCTTCTAGTTGAGTTGTCTGAGATTAGGGGTGGGCTTAGCCGACAAACTTTGCCTACGATTGTTAATTTGCCGACAAAACTTACTCCTGTAGGCAACACAGTATCCACCTTTTTAAACAGCCTTTAACGGGGAATGTTGTTAACTGGAATTGTTAATTGGGAAACTGTACCCGAACCAGAGAACAATCATCATCGAAACTATCCGCACCCGTTAGGGTCAACACATGTTGAAAAATCTCACCCAAATCTGCGGTGGCAGTAATTGCATCCGTTCTGAGGAATTTAATAAATTCTTGGAGATTCCAAAACTCTCCATCCTGTTGTTCAATTTCATAAATCCCGTCACTGAAGAGATATAAGGTACTGCCGGATGGAATGTGACAGGATTGGTTGATGTATTTAACATCGGGCATCATACCAATCGGTAAGCCAGGTGTTCGCAATAGCTGCACGTCATAGTTATCGGGATGATCTGTAGATGGGCTATCTTTGGCTGAACGCACCTCTAGCCCAGGAATTGACTTACCTTCAAGTGGATCAAGCGGCGATCGCTCCAAAGCATCATTCGGTTTGGTAATTAAAATTGCCGGGGGATGCCCTGCGCTAGCATAGGTTAATTCTTGTTTGGTTCGGTTATACACCCCATACCAAATCGTGAAATACCGATCATGATGTTCGCCCATTTGAAAGACTTCATTCAACTGATCTAACACCATCTTAGGGTTGTCAAAACTAACATTTTTGAGGGATTTCGATCGCAGTAGATTTTGGATGGAAATCGATGGTAAGGCTGACCCTAATCCATGGCCAGACATATCCAATAGATATAAAACCAAATGTTCCTGGTCTAACCAGTAATAATCAAAACAATCGCCCCCTAACTGCCGAGATGGTAAAAACTGACAGTCAATTTGCAGGTGTTCTCTGAGGGGATTTGGTAACAGCGATCGCACATAAGCCGCCGCTTCAGCCAATTCTGTTTCTAAAATGTGTTTCTGCTGTTTTAAATCTTCAGCTAATTGTTTCAGGTCTTGGGTCGCTTGGTGTAGGCGCACCACTGCCCGCACCCGTGCCTTTAATTCCGTCACCTCAACGGGTTTCACCAAAAAGTCATCTGCGCCACTATCTAACCCCAACACCCGATCAACGATATTTGATCGCCCAGTCAGCAAAATGAAAAAACTTGCGGCCAGTTTGGGATCGGCCTTGACTAGACGGCACACCTGTACCCCATCAAACTCTCCGGGCATCATCCAATCACAGATAATCAGAGCCGGATGATGGGCGTGAGCTTTTTCTAACCCTTCTTTACCGTTGGATGCCGTGATGACTTCATATTCTTTTAGCGATCGTTGCAGGAGCGTTCGCAGAATCCAATCATCATCAATTACAAGAATCTTAAACACGCTGAGGCACAGCTAGATGAGTAATGGTGGACAGCAGAACAATGACAGTTCAGTTGAGATAGTCTGAGTTGAGATAGTCTGAGTTGAGATAGTCTGAGGTGAATAATCTGTCAAAGCCGTTGTGGGCGGCAAAAGTCACCCACGACCCAGGGAACCTCACAACACAGAAAAACAGTTGTTCGCAATTGGATGGATCGAGCAAATCGATCCGGAACAACTATGACGTGCAGAATCATAGCTTAGGTGTAGCCACAATCCCTTCAGAATGGATCTCAGACGCTGAATTTAAAAAAGGTGACCCTCAACTGGCGAGTCAAGAATGATACCACCTGCCATAGTAACCTCTCAGTTTCAATTTGGCAGGATAGACCGCTAAATCCTTTTAACAACTCCAGTTAACAACTCCAGGCATCTGCTGAATCGGCTTCATGCAGGGGCGATCGCGACACTCGATTTAGCAAGATTTAGCATCAAGCAAACCTGCATGACCAAAGCGGCAGTCACTTTCAGCATCTTCTGCTGAAGCAAATCACCGACAGTCTTAGCGTCAGTTTTGCCTTGCGAATGACTTTATCCTCAGGAATGGCGCGGCGTTTTGCCCTGAGACTGCTACACTATGACAGTAGAAGTGTATAGACTTCTAACCTAGCCATGTTATTACGAGGGCTATCCTGTTACATAAGTGTTTGCTTGAGACCCTTTGCGATCCGGTTGCCTGAAGCCACTTTACTTGCCAATTTGGCGATTTAGTTTGTCGGCACTCCTTTGTCAACAGTTGGCGAATGGAAAGCCAATCACAGGTTAACCTGATAACTGTTCCCTTCTGAATTTGCTAGTGATCAGATTTAGAAAACTAATTTAGGGCGATCGCTGCAATATCTGGAATTTCTCAAGCATCTTCCTGTATTATTTCCTTTTACTAAACCCAAGCTTTCAATGTCTGCGGAATTGCATCCTAGTCACCTTCTAATTATTGAGGACGATAAGGGACGACGGGAATTTATATTGGATGGCCCTGTCTATTCAATTGGCAGAGATCCCAAGTGTGATATCCGTCTCGTGTCTCAATTTGTCTCCCGTCGCCATGCAACACTGGTGCAATTACCCAATGAAGATGGTAGTTACTACTATCGGATCGTGGACGGTAACTTGAAAGGTAAACCCAGTGCCAATGGTTTGTTAATTAATGGTCGTAAGTTACAAGCCCACGACTTAAAAAATGAGGATGAGGTTGTCTTTGGTCCTCAAGTGCGGGCAATTTATTATCTATTGCAGCGAGGCGCAGGTAGTTTAACCACTCCACCCGACGAGTTTGACATCACACTTATTAGTCCGGGGATGGTTGGGGAACCAGAAGACTAGCTGACACAGTGGAATTCAAGACGGCTAAGAGCCAAACCTCCGTCTTCCGCGCTGATGTGCGAACCGGCTGTTTTAAAAGTCCTGAACGCAAGCATCAACCCGAATAGCTAATGGCTCTTCCGGATCTAGGGTGAAAATTGTATAATGGAATACTTTTAGCGGGGT
>CAZJZR010000427.1:0-4328 GCA_964550475.1 uncultured bacterium | reverse complement strand
AGGAGGACGGCTACCCCTCGGTTGCGGGCTTCCAGAATTTGGCTGTGGATGTAGTCTACGGCTCCAAAGTCGAGGCCAAAGCAGGGGTTGGCGGCAATCAGCAGTTTAATGTGGTCTTCGGAGAGTTCCCGCGCCAGGACGGTGCGTTGGACGTTACCGCCAGACAGGTTGCCGACGGGGGTCTCAGGGGAAGGGGTTTTGATTTTGAAGGTATTGATTAACCGTTCGGCGGATTCGCGAATGGCTTTGAGGATCAGCAGGAATCCTTTCGATTGGGGGGGGCGATCGAAGGTACGTAGTGCCAGGTTTTCGGCGACGCTCATGTGGGGAACACAGGCATTCCGCAGCGGTTCTTCGGGCAACACAAAGACCCGATGGCTGAACATTTCCTTGCGGGTGGCGGTGTAGGGGTCGCCATTGACCAGGATTTCGCCTGCGGTGGCGGGTCGTTGCCCAGCCAGCACTTCCACCAGTTCCCGCTGTCCGTTGCCGGAGATTCCGGCAATGCCGACAATCTCGCCACTGTGGACAGCCAAGTTTAGGTTGGTAATGGCAGGCAAACCGTTATCCTTGTTGGCCGCGATCGCCTTAATTTGCAGCACGGGAACAAATTCGCCATTCACCACCTTTTCGATCCGGGTGGGTTCGCGTTTTTCACCCATCATCATTTCGGCCATGTCGCCAATTGACAGGTCTTTCACCAGACCCGATCCGGCAAATTGACCTTTCCGCAATACGGTGATTTCGTCCACAAAGGCGGTGACTTCTCGGAATTTGTGGGAGATCATCAACACACTGAGTTTGCCTTTGGTGACTTCTTCCCGCAGCAAGCCCAGCACTTCATCGGCTTCCGCTGGAGTGAGGACGGAGGTGGGTTCGTCCAGAATCAGGATTTTGCTTTGCAGGTAAAGCTGTTTGAGGATTTCTAGTTTTTGCTTCTGACCCGCTGCCAGTTGGGAGATCAGGGCGTTGAGGGGAACATGGAAGGGGGAGTTGGCCATGAAGGCTTCTAACTGTTCCATTTCCGCCTTCCAGTTGATCAGCAGCGGACTCTCAAACCGCGACATCACTAGGTTTTCGGCCACGGTCATGGCGGGAACCGAGGTGAAGTGCTGATACACCATCCCCAAGCCGTACTTGTGGGCATCGCGGGGGCTGTCGATGTGCTGGAGTTGATTGTTAATCAGAATTTCCCCAGCGGTGGGTTTGTAAAACCCCATGACGCATTTAACGAAGGTACTTTTGCCCGCTCCGTTTTCCCCCAATAAGGCATGGAAGGTGCCTGGTTTTAAGGTCATGGAGACGTTATCCAAGGCGGTAAACGTACCAAACCGCTTGGTCATGTTTACCACTTTCAACTCAGCAGGACCGGATGGATGGGTGCTGTCCATAGTAACCGTTGGGGTGTGGGTGGCTTCTGTCATGGGGAGGAGGAGGGGGGTGAGGGGTGAGTGATAAGTGTTAAGTGGTGGGTGATGAGGGTGGGAGAGGGAAAGTGTGAAGGGAAAAGGGTGAAGTGTAAGGGATTGCAGATTAGTAAACGATCTAATCACTCGCCACTATCGACTATTCACCATCCACTATCCACTAATCGCCTCAATCACTGCTGTCGAATCGGCTACGGCTCCGAAGACTCCGCCTTGCATTTTGACCATGTGGAGGGCGGCAAGGTGGTTGTTGTAGTCGGTGGCTCCGGTACAGTCGGAGAGGAGGAGGCATTCGTAGCCGCGATCGTTGGCATCACGCATGGTGGTGTGAACGCACACGTCGGTGGTGATGCCTGCTAGGAGGATGTTTTGGATGCCTTTGCGGGTGAGTACCATGTCGAGGTCGGTGGCGTAGAAGGAGCCTTTGCCAGGTTTGTCGATGATGGTTTCTCCGGGTAGGGGGGCGAGGTCGGGGATGATGTCCCAACCGGGTTCGCCGCGTACTAGGATCTTACCGCAGGGGCCAGGGTCGCCGATGCCTGCGCCAATTTGCCGCGATCGCCACTGTTTATTGGCAGGCAGATCGGACAAGTCGGGGCGATGCCCTTCGCGGGTGTGCATGATGTGGAAGCCTTTTTCCCGCATGATCGCCAGCAGTTTTTTCAACGGCTCAATTGGGGCACGGGTCAATGACAGGTCATACCCCATCTGATCCACATAGCCGCCCTTGCCACAAAAGTCGGTCTGCATATCGATAATCAGCAGCACCGTGTTCTCAGGCCGGAGATCGCCGTTGTAGGGGTAGGGGTAGGGTTCGGATTTGATGTAGAGTCCCATGGCGAGTGGATGGTGGATAGTGAATAGTGGATAGTGACTGGTGGAGGGGGAGGGGGTGAGTGAGTGGGTCGGTGAGATGGAAGATGGTTGAGGGAAACTGACGTTGGCTGAGCGTAGCCGAAGCCACCGTTAGTTTTGGTTTACGGTTTCGTCCCTTGAGCGTAGTCGAAAGGTACGAAACCGCGACACGAAAGCATGAAGGCTAACATCGTTCCAAACTGTCTTCTTGTGACTAAAGCATCACCAATTACCCATTACCAATCACCCATTACCACCCTCAGCAATGTATTTTCGCCAGCCCCCCCATTGCGTAATTTCTTTCATGCCTTCGCAGATGTAGGGTTCGGCGAGGACTCCGAGGACGGCTTCGCCGTCGGCGAGGTAAACGCGCCCAATGGTGAGGCCGGGGGGTTCTTGGATTAGGATGGCGGCGATGCCTTCGAGGGGAACGTCCCACACTTCTAGGGCGATCGCGGCTCCTCCGTCCTGCACCCGAATCATGGCGGGGTAGCGATCGCCAATCGACCACAATCGGTAAATTGGCTCAGTGACGGTTTCTCGGACAAACGTAGCTCCAACAGACCAGAGATTTTGGTTGAGTTCCAACCCTTGCATTAAGGTGCCGTTAACCGCGAGTTTGAGGGACATTGGTGGTAGATGTTGGTGGATAGTGGATGGTGGATGGTGAATAGTGATGAGTGGTAAGTGGTGAGTGAAGAAAACAATCATAGTGATCTCACCCGCTGACTCACCTTCCCATCATCCCACCCTCCTTAACACCATCCACTATCCACCATTCACCATCCACTTCCTACTGCCCCAACGCACCCGGCGCGCCCGTCAGCGTCTTCTTCGGTGAACAGGTAATAATCATAATCACCAAGGTGAAGATGTAGGGGGTGGCGTTGAATAGGTAGCGGCCTTGGTCGAAGCCGACGGCTTGCAGGGCGGGGCCGATCGCTTGGGCACCACCGAAGAATAGGGAAGCCCAGAGGCATTGCATCGGATTCCAGCGGGCGAAGATCACCAGAGCGACGGCCATTAAACCTTGGCCGCTGGAGATGCTTTCTGACCAGATGCCGGGGTAGTAGAGCGACAGGCAGGCTCCACCGATGCCTGCGAGGAAACTGCCTGCGATGATGCAGAGCATCCGTACCTTTTGGATCGACACACCCATGGCCAAAGCGGCATCGGGGCTATCGCCGACGGCACGGACAAACAGCCCCCAACGGGTGGATTTGAAAAACCACGTCATCGCTGGGGCAATCAGCACGCCCAAAACGAATAAGGGACTGATTTTCAGAGCCGATTCGACAGCGGGAATGGAACTCCACGCCCCTAAATCAATGGTGGGCAGTTGAGGTGCTTTGGGCTGGATGAACGGTTTGCCGAGGAAAAAGGCTACGCCGCTACCAAAGATGATCATGGCGATGCCAACGGCGATGTCGTTCACCCGTGGTTGTTGGGATAACCAAGCATGGATAAAGCCCAAGACCATCCCAGCCACACCTGCCACCAGTACGCCAATCCAGGGAGACAGAGCCGCGCCGACTTTATCTTGCAACAAGAACGACACGGCATAGGCACTCATGGCTCCGGTCAACAAGGTGCCTTCCAGCCCCAGGTTAATCTTGCCGCTTTTCTCGGTTAAACATTCCCCTAAGCTGACAAAGAGGAAGGGCGCACTACCCCGCAGGGTGCCACCCAAAATTCCAACTAAAACGCCCAGTGGGCCAAGTGCTTCTGCTGCCATGATTTTGGTCGATAGTGGATGGTGGATGGTGGATAGTGAGTAGGTGGGTGAGTGGGTGAGTGGGTGGAAAGGATGGTAGGGGCGGGTTTTGTGGTTTAGCTAACAATCTTGTCGATCATTTTGCGGCTAAACCCGTCCCTAAACTTGGCGGCACTCAACCCGCAGAGATTGGGTGCCTAGAGTCATAACCTCAACGGAGATGACATCGCCGAATCACCATCCACTATCCACCATTCACCATCCACTCACTCCTCCTCTTAAACAGCTACCGGACTAGAACTAGCAGGCGGTGCGGCTTTGGCTTCGGGTTC
>CAZJZR010000426.1:0-4332 GCA_964550475.1 uncultured bacterium | reverse complement strand
GGATCACTTAATGTCATTCCTGGAAGGATGACACACATCTGATGACATGATGCCCACACTGCTGCAAGCGGCTGGATACCCAGCTTACACGGCCAAGAATCGCTGAATTACGTCTTGGCTGAGTTGGCTGGTCACCCCAGAGGCGACGATGCCGCCTTTTTGCATGGCGTAGTACCAATCGGCTTGGCGGACGAAGTGGAGGTGTTGTTCGACTAGCAAGACAGAGATCCCGGTCGTTTCAACGATGCGGCGGACGGCGGCTTCAATTTCCAAGATGATCGAGGGTTGGATGCCTTCGGTGGGTTCATCCAGCACCAGCAATTTAGGCCGACCCATCAGGGCACGGGCGATCGCCAACTGTTGTTGTTGCCCACCGCTGAGGTCACCACCCATGCGGGACAACATAGTTTTCAGCACCGGGAACAACTCATAAATTTCATCTGGGATTTCTTGCTTGGCGCGGAGTTTGGCATCCGGCAGTGCCTCCAACCCCAACAGCAAATTCTCCTTCACCGTCAGTCGAGGAATCACCTCCCGACCTTGGGGCACATAGCCAATCCCCGATCGCGCCCGTTGGTCGGGTGTTTTACGGGTAATCGGTTCGCCCAGTAGGTGGATCGACCCGGTGCGCGGCTGCAACAAGCCCATGATCGTCTTCAACAGCGTCGTCTTACCCACCCCATTCCGACCAATCAAGCAAACCATCTTGCCCTTGGGCACGGTCATGTCCACATTCCGCAGAATGTGACTTTCACCGTAATACACATTCAAATTGGCAATCTGGAGCATTAACCCGGTTTCGGTGGATGGAGCGGCGATCACGGGAGCTTCGGTGGAACTAATCATGGCAAACCCAATAAAAAACGAAGAAATTGATCATGGAGGGCAAAGTGGCTGACCCAGAAACCGGGTTTCTAAGGATGTGCTGTCTTAAACGGGCTGGAGTTCAGCGGTGCTGGCTTCCAACGCGCTCACCCGCTCCGCAGGTAACTGTAACAAGCCCAGCAAATCTTGATACACCTTCAACTCTTGCACGCTGACAATCGCATCCGACTGCATCACGGCATAGCTGACCCGCACCGCCATTTCCTTGGCTTCTGTTGTCGTTAGCTTGGGCACCAGCATCTCTAGGGGAATATGCCGCAGAATCAAGTTGGGCAATGCCTGTTGCAGATTCAGGGCGTGTACCTCATCCTTAGCGAAGGTGTCACACAGCCGCTTCAGGATCGTGTCTACTTCCGCTGGGTCAACCCGACCGTCCGCCCACGCCATTGATGCCGCGATTTGCATCAGAGCCAACTGCTGCTCATCCAAACCGACAGAAACCGCAGAATTGGCCGCTTCTACCCGTGCCTCCACTTGGCTCACCACCTCCGGCGGCAACTCCAACAAGCTGACCAACGTGCTGTACAGTTCCGATTCCCGTTGGTCAATCAAGTTGGCACTAATGATTTCATAGGCCAACTCCAGCACCTGTTCCCGTTCCTTTGCAGTTGGCAACTGCTGCACCAAATACTCCAGCGACTGGGCACGCGCCAGGTAGTCCACCAGTTCATGCCGCAAACTTTGCTGCTGCTCCACCGTTTCGCCAAACTGACGGCTGAGGCGAGACAGGATAATTTCCTGTTCCACCGGGGCAAAGCTCGTGTCCGTCCAGGCCATGGTGGCGGCAATTCGCAGCACCGCCATCTGTTCTTCGGTAATGCTGGGAGCCTGACCCAGGTACACCTCAATCACCCGACTGTCGTTCTGCACTTCGTCCATGCTGCCTTCGCACAGCACGGTGCCTTCGTGCAGCACGGTGACTTTGCGGGCAATCTGCCGCACAAACTCCATGTCGTGCTCAATCACCAGAATCGAGTGGCTTTCGGCCAGAGCCAACAGCAGTTCACCGACGCGATAGGTTTCCTCATCGGTCAGTCCCGCTACGGGTTCATCCACCAGCAACAGGTCAGGGGACTGCGCCACCAACATGCCAATTTCCAACCGCTGCTTCTCGCCGTGGGACAGCAGAGCCGCTTGGATATCGGCCTTGGCGGTGAGGCCAATGGTTTCCAGCAGACTGGCTACGGTTTGGCGATCGCCCTTCGGCACCTTACCAAATAAGGTATTGAACACCCCTTTGCTACGGTTGCAGGACAACTCCAAATTCTCGCGGGGAGTCAGGTTGAGGTAAACGCGGGGAGTCTGGAACTTGCGACCAACTCCCATCCGGGCAATTTTGTGTTCCGGGATGGAGCGCAAATTTTTGCCCTTGAAGATGGCGCGGCCTTCGGTGGGTTGCACCTTGCCGGTAATCACATCCAGAAAGGTGGTTTTACCCGCACCGTTGGGGCCAATCACCACCCGTAATTCGCCAGCATCCATGCTGAAGTTGAGGTTTTTCAGAGCCTTGAACCCATCAAAGCTTACCGTTAGATTTTCAATTTCCAGAATTTTCGCCATGACTGGGGAAGGGAGTAGGTGGGTGGGTGGGTAAGTGGGTGGGTGGGTAAGTGGTGGAATGGTCGAGTAGGAAGTTCGCAAGTCTATTCACTATTCACCATCCACCATTCACCATCGACTCATCACTATTTCCGCGTACCAATGCTTTCGCGTTCTTCGATGATTTCGGGGTCGGTTTCTAGGCTGGGATAGGTGGCAATCTCTTTGGGGCGACCGAACAGGGAGCGGATTTGATCGATGGCATCGTCGCGTACCCAACCGACAATCCCATCCGGTAGTACCATCACCACGACGAGGAACAGGGCACCTTGGAAAAACAGCCAAATCTCCGGGAATTGTTCACTAAGAATACTTTTAGCAAAGTTGACCAAAACGGTGCCGATGATCGCGCCTAGCAGCGTGCCCCGACCACCGACGGCGAC
Organism: uncultured bacterium; assembly: GCA_964550475.1. GTDB lineage: Bacteria > Cyanobacteriota > Cyanobacteriia > CAIUCS01 > CAIUCS01 > CAIUCS01. The sequence goes on along the minus strand of CAZJZR010000426.1, from coordinate 1,465 downwards.
CCAAATCACCATTTCAATCGAGAAGGCGATGTCCATGGCTTTGGGGGAAATGATGCCGGACTGGACGGTGTAGAGTGCTCCGGCGACTCCGGCCAGCATGGCAGACACAGCAAACACAACCACCTTGTAGCTGGTGGGGTTGTAGCCCGAAAAACGGACGCGGCTTTCGTCATCGCGAATCGCCACCAACAGCCGACCGAACCGCCCACTGGTTAGCCAGCGACAAAGCAGGTAGGACAAGGCTAGGAAGACAACGGTTAAGACATAAAAGGTCGATTGGACTTTGGGATCGCTAACCTGCACACCGAATAGGAAGGTGGTGTCGGTTTTGAGTCCGTTGGTGCCGTTGATCAGCTTTTGCTGCCCGTTGAAAAAGTTGAAGAAGACGATTAACGCCGCTTGGGACAGGATGGAGAAGTAAACGCCTCGGATGCGGTTACGGAAGACCAAGTAGCCCAGGATCGCTGCCACTACGGTGGGGATAATTAAAATGGCGGCGAGGGTGAAGGGGAAGGAGTAAAACGGTTTCCAAAAGGCAGGCAGATCCTGCACCCCAAACAACATGAAAAATTCCGGCAGTTGACCGGGGGGCAGTTGCAATTGCAAGTACATGGCGAAGGCGTAGCCACCGAGGGCAAAGAATAGCCCATGCCCCAAACTCAGCAATCCGGTGTAGCCCCAAATCAGGTCAATCCCTAAGGCCACGATCGCCAACGACAAAAACCGCCCCAGCAACTTCACCCGGAACGCTTGTCCAATTGCCGTTAAAGCGGGAGGAATGACAAAAATGGTAATGAGGGCGATCGCAATCACCACCACGACCTCAACGCCAAATTTCTTTAATTGCTTTGACTTACTGCCCTGTACACCGAACGCTGTATCGTTTGCCATTCCCAATTCGTTTCGCCCAACTCATCGTTTGCACTTTTAATCCACGCCTCAGACTGCATATACCGCCAGTTACGTCAGCGCGTTGATTCATTCAATGAGGTAAGTCTAATCCCCACCCTGCTTACAAATTGTAAAAAGCGTAACAGAATATACAAATGGCTTGGCGGGAGGAGAGGAGTGACGAGTGGGGAGGGATTAGTGGTAAGTAATTTAGGGGGATGGGTGAGTTGGTGGATAGTGGATGGTGGATAGTGAATAGTGGATGGGGAATTGAGTTCAGAATTTCCCACCCCGCCCACCTAGAGAGTTGCGGGAAAATAATATCTCCGTGATAGACGTAGGGACACGGCAATGCCGTGTCCCTACAGGTAGCGGTGTGGGTACATTATTAATCTGCACATCCCCTACCCATCCACCCACCTACCCACTCACCATCCACCATCCACTATCCACCATCCACTCACGCCCATGTCCTTCCTCCTCTCCCTCCTTGGTCGTCGTCCTGAACGGGTCAAAGCCAACGTCGAGATTTACACCTGGCAGACCTGTCCCTTTTGCATTCGCGCCAAACTGT
>CAZJZR010000425.1:0-4335 GCA_964550475.1 uncultured bacterium | reverse complement strand
CCCCAAACGTGAACTACGCCCAGCTTAGGAGGTTGAGAGCGATCGCCCAAAATCCAACTCTGGGCCGAGGGGAATCACGCCTGTGGGGTTGATGGTTTTGTGGCTTTGGTAGTAGTGGGCTTTGATGTGGTGCATGTTCACCGTTTCGGCGATCCCCGGTGTGTGGTACAGGCGGCGCAGGTATGGCCACAGGTGGGGATAGTCCACAATTCGCCGCAGATTGCATTTGAAATGGCCAACATAGACCGGATCGAAGCGTACCAGGGTGGTAAATAATCGCCAATCGGCTTCGGTGACCTGCTCTCCGGTCAGATAGGGTTGATTGGCTAAGCGATGATCCAGCCAGTCGAGCGTGTCGAACAGGGGGGCGATCGCTTCTTCGTAGGCGGCTTGGGTGGTGGCAAACCCGCATTTGTATACGCCGTTGTTGACCGTGTTGTAGATGCGATCGTTGAGGGCATCAATTTCTGGCCGCAGGGGTTCGGGGTAGTAGTCGCCCGCAGTGGCTCCCAGGTGATCGAACGCGCTGTTCAACATGCGAATGATTTCGGCGGATTCGTTGTTGACGATGGTTTGCCGTTGGGTGTCCCACAGCACGGGCACGGTTACCCGTCCGGTATAGCTGGGATTGGCCTGGGTATAGATTTGGTGTAGGTATTGGGCGTTAAACCAGGGATCGGGAATGACTCCTTCCCCGGGTGTGAACGTCCACCCGTGTTCACCCATGAACCAGTGAACGACAGAAATGGCGATCGCATCCGTCAATCCCTTGAGGGCACGGAAGATCAGGGTGCGGTGCGCCCAAGGGCAGGCATAGGAAACATACAGGTGATACCGTCCGGCAGCCGCCGCAAATCCGCCCTCACCCGTGGGGCCGGGGCTACCATCTGGGGTAATCCAATTGCGAAATTGGGAGGCTTGGCGGACAAACCGCCCACCCGTGCTGCTGGTGTCATACCACTGATCTTGCCAAATTCCGTCTACTAATAGACCCATGGGGCATACCTGCACTTAGTACAAACGAACAGCCAAAAACCTATCCGGGCTGTGATGAGAGACGGGAACGTTTGGTCTCGCAACCGCACGCAACATCAAGATCCCGGAAGGCTCTAAAACTAAGGGTTAGGATGATTTTCTTGCAACATATTGCAGAACAGAGCACCTTGCTCGATCGCATCATCCAACGCTTGGTGGGTGTGGGGGAAGTCATCAAACCAGCGTTTCGGCATGTTCCGCTTGGTGGAATCCCGGTAGCCCCGTTTCAGCATCGCCATGGCGTAGGTCTTGATATCCAGGGCGGAGTGGGAGAAAGGGCTTTCCCCGGTAAACCGGATCAGATACCAGTAGACAAACATGAAATCAAAGCCCGCCGGATAGGCGACAAAGACGGGTTTGCCAGGTAAGGCTTTTAGCCACGCCAAATAGTCGGTCATGGCATCGGCAGGCGATCGCAAATTTTGCCGACACGCCGCCCATGCTTCTGGTTGAGTTTGCCACCACGCCATGGTTTTGCGATCGCTAACCGCATCCGGTAAGGTTTGCAAATTGGCAGAGAAGGTACTAATCAGCCGTTTATCGGCTGTATAGGCGGCTGAACCAAAACTGAGCATGGAATGGGGGCCAGGGATGGGGCCATCGGTTTCCACGTCGGTGCTGACATAGATTTCAGCCATCTATATAGTTCTCGCCCAGAATAGTTTTCGCCCAGACAGTTAACTGAACGGTTCGGCGGTGGGTTGGGAAGAGTTGAGCTTTCAATGTGATTCCCTTTGGTTAGGTTCCCCTGTTCCTTTCGGCTACGCTCAAGGAACGGGGGAACGGGAGAATCAGGTCACAGTATGGGTGAGTTTCGCGGTGGCTTCGGCTACGCTCAGCCACCGCGAAACTCAGCGGCAATCTCCTTAGGTCGTGGATTTAATAACCTGTAATTCTTGCGTAGGATGTGTTAGCGAAGCGTAACGCATCGCTTCCGGGGATTGATGCGTTACGGCTATCGCCTAACGCATCCTACACAATTCGGGGTTATTAAATTCTCAATCCTTAGTTGGTGAGGGAGATCGCGGGTCGCAGTAAATTCTGCTGTACCAACAACTCCGCAATCTGAACGGCATTCAGTGCGGCTCCCTTACGGATTTGATCCCCACTCAGCCACAGTTCCAAGCCGCAGTCATGGGAGATATCTTGGCGAATCCGCCCCACTAGCACCTCATCCCGACCACTGGCCTCCATCGGCATCGGGAAGTAATTCTTTTGCCAATCTTCGACCAACTTCACCCCTGGAGCGTGCTGGAGAATTTCCCGTGCCTTGGCGACGCTAAAGGGTTCGGCAAACTCCAGGTTAATCGCCTCCGAATGCGCCCGCAGCACCGGCACCCGCACACAGGTAGCGGTAATCCGGATGTTGGGATCGTTAAAGATCTTGCGGGTTTCGTTGACCATTTTCAGTTCTTCTTCGCAGTAACCCAGATCCGTCATTGGCGAGTTGTGGGGGAACAGGTTAAACGCCAAGGGATAGGGAAAAATCTGCGGTTGTGGCTCTTGCCCGTCTAGAATCTGGCGGGATTGCACCTTCACCTCTTCCATGGCGCGTGCCCCGGCTCCACTGGCGGATTGGTAGGTGGCGGCCACAATCCGTTTGACGGGTTGGACTTGGTGTAAGGGCCAAACAGCCACGTTCATCAAAATTGTGGTGCAGTTGGGATTAGCAATGATGCCCCGATGCTGCGCCGCTGCCTCTGGGTTCACTTCTGGCACCACTAGCGGCACTTGCGGATCCATCCGGAAAGCACTGGAGTTGTCAATCACAACGGCTCCAGCCGCAACCGCTTTGGGGGCGAGAGCTTTGGAAGTGGAACCACCCGCAGAGGCGAGCACCAAATCCACATCCTTAAACGAATTATCATCAACGGTCTCCACCTTCAGGGTTTCGCCTTTGAAGGGTAAGGTGGTTCCGGCAGAACGGGAGGACGCTAACAGCTTCAAGTCAGCCAGGGGAAAGTTCCGACTCGCCAACAATTCCATCAATTCCGTGCCAACGGCTCCCGTTGCCCCCAAAATGGCAACCCGATAGGTCTGACCCAAGGCCGTATCCTCCTGATTAATTCCGTAATAATTTCTTTAATCATTAATGTGGTTAAGACCACCTGTAGAAGCAAGAATTGAATTGTCGTAACTGTCCAGGTAAATCAAGGCTTGATTGATTAAGCTAGGAGGGTTGGGGAACCCAACCCCTACAATTGCAGCGTCGATCGCGTTTGTAGGGGAGCGGTTTTCGCGTCCTGGATCTGGCATCTGGGCAGTTAGGAATTTCTAGCTTTAACCATATGGTTATCTTAACCTGTTGGGGTGCCCCGCGTGTTTGCGGCCAGTGGGACAGTCACCTTACTGTCACCTTACTGTTGTTGAGCTTTGGCGGCTTGTAGCCAGCCTTGCCAGGGATTGGAATTGATCCCCGCCACCAGTTGATCCCGCAGCTCCATTGCCGTCGCCGCAGTGGCTTCCACCACCACCACCCAATCCCCCGCACTGAAGACGGCATAGACCGTCAGCGGGTCTGTCATGGTGTCCTCGGCCTCCGTGGCAATCACCATTACCCACTGGTGGTAGTGGGGTCTGAATAGGGGGTAGTAGGCAAAACCCAAAACGTGATCCCGCTCGAAGACGGTTCGCATTTGATCCGCCCACAGGGATTTGAGGATGGGATAGGCGAGTTGGCGATCGCGCTCCGCCTCCCCCACGATCACCCGTGTCCCCAGTGCATCCTGCCGTGACCATCCCGCAGGCAGGTAGAAGAAAAATTGCCCGTCAAATACCTGATCAAACTCGACTGCCACCCACTGCCAGCCCGACTCAGGGGTGGGCTGGATCAAATCATCAAAACTAAACAGATCGGGTTGCACCGCCATCCGGGTGGCAAATTCGGGGGTAATCCCCTCAATTGGGGCATCTGGAGCCACGTCATCGTCTAACCATTGACAGAAGATCCGTTGGCACAGGGTATGCAGGCTGGTTTTCATCGCAAACCGGAGGATGGGTAGGAATCAAGACAACCTCAATCATCGGCGATTTACTGCGCTGCATCCGCCCAATTAGCCGAATCCACGATTTTCGTAACAGGAATTTGCGGAGATGTTTCATCCTCAGATCCCCCGTGGCGTGGTAAAAACGGATAGAACCAACGACTTAGTAACCGTTCACATCCCCCCATAAGAAAAGTGTTGTGGGCTACGCCCGCTTGGTCCTCCCCTGATGGGGAGTGAACGGTTACACGACTTACTACCGCCGTACTTTCTTAAGAAACTGCCAGGATTCAGACGATTTAAAATGACGAACGTT
>CAZJZR010000424.1:0-4342 GCA_964550475.1 uncultured bacterium | reverse complement strand
ACAATTACCGCAACGCCCCCATGGATGGCATCGTCTGGGAGGAGGGCGGCAACCCGAATCTGCGGGTGCTGCGGGGTGGCTCCTGGAATGATTTCGCCAAATACTGCCGCTCCAGTTTCCGCGATGGCGAAGAACCCGATTTTCGTTTCTACGTGGTGGGCTTCCGCGTCGTATTTTGAGAGTGTGTTTGTAAACTCAGTAGATCGACATCTCTGGTTAGTTTAAGGGTTGTTGTGGAACAACCTTTTCGATCTACTGAAACTCTCTCTGGCTACAGCGATCTATATTTACAAACACATTTACAAACACACTCTGAGGGTGCAAGCCTGTTGGTGAGGACTCAATACCCAAACTCAAAAACCCCGGTTTCGTTGAGAAACCAGGGTTTTAATACCGTGTAAACTGGCATGAATCATCGAGACGCACCCACCCCACACCCATTCACACGTTCCTTAAACCGTCTTGCCGTTAGACACCGACGATAACGCCTCTTGGTATTCCGACTTAATCCGGTCTAACACCTGATTTTCCACCGCTTCGTTGGCGGAACGGATGGCGTGGAAAATCGAGGCGGCGCGGGAACTGCCGTGGCTGATGATGCAGATACCGCCCACTCCTAAGAGTAAGCCACCGCCATGTTCCGCGTGATCCATCCGTTGCTTAATCCGCCGCAGGTTTTGCCGCAGCAGTAAGGTGCCGACTTTGCCACGTTTGCCACGGGGTAATTCTTCCCGCAGAATTTGTAAGGCCACTTCACCCACGGCTTCGGCAAACTTCAGCAGGATATTGCCAACAAACCCATCGCAAACGATGACATCAAAGTTGCCAGATAGCACATCCCGCCCTTCTGCATTACCAATGAAGGGCAGATTGGCATTTTCTTGCAACATTTGGTGGGTTTTTAGGGCTAAATCGTTACCTTTTGAGGGTTCTTCGCCGATGTTTAACAGACCAACCTTCGGCTCTGGGGTGCCAATCACGTATTTGCTGTAGATGGTGCCCATCACCGCAAATTGCTCTAAGTATTTAGGACGGCAGTCTACATTTGCGCCGACATCCAGAATAATTACTGGCTTTCTCGGCACCATTGTCGGCAAAATTGCCCCGATCGCCGGACGATCAATTCCGGGCAAGCGTCCTAACCGCAACAATGCCGCTGCCATGGCTGCACCAGAGTGCCCTGCCGAAACTACAGCATCGGCGCGTTTTTGCTTCACTAAATCCATTGCCACATTAATCGAGGCTTTGGGCTTACGCCGCAACCCCGACAGTGGCTCTTCATGCATTTCAATTGTTCCTTCCGCAGGCACAATCTCGACCTGCTGAAGGGCTTCTGGATTTTTGCTAGCCGCTTGGATCTCATCTGGATCTCCGACTAAGAGTATCTCTACTCCTAGTTCTTCCCGCGCTCTGAGCGCTCCAGCAATGATCTCGGCGGGGGCATGGTCCCCACCCATCGCATCTACGGCGATTCGTGCGCGAGTCAATCCCATCGGTGAATTGTTATAGAAATCTAAAAAATTTTACCAAAAGGTCTACCTTCAACGGTGCATTTTCTAGGGGGTAATTTCCGCCACTTCACACGACAGGACTTACCAAACCGATGCAGACCAACGGGGAAGGGCTGAAATCCCGGAGTCGTATTCTGCTGTGGTTGCACCCTTCAATGGATCGTTTACTCTTCTACTGGTTCCAGAATCCGTTGGAACAGATAGCCGGTTCCCCGTGCCGTCAAGATTAATTCTGGATTGCTGGGGTCGTCTTCCAACTTGGCGCGCAGGCGGGAAATATGCACATCCACCACCCGTGTGTCCACATGGCGTTCGGGGGTGTAGCCCCACACTTCTTGGAGAATTTCGGAACGGGAGAACGGTTCACCAGAGCGACTGACCAACAGTTCCAACAGGCTGAATTCCATCCCGGTCAAGCGGATGCGCTCATCGCCTTTGTAAACTTGCCGTTTGTTGGTGTCAATCCGCAGGGCATTCACCTGAATCACCCCAGAACTGGGAATGCCAGAGGTGCCTGTTTTTTCCACCCGGCGTAACACCGAGCGAATCCGCGCCTCTAATTCCTTAGGCGAGAAGGGTTTGACCACATAATCATCTGCACCCAGTTCTAACCCAGTGATGCGATCGGCCACATCCCCCAATGCCGTTAACATGATGATGGGGACATCGGATTCCTTCCGCAGTTCTTGGCAAACGCCATACCCATCTAACTTGGGCATCATCACATCCAGCACCACCAAGTCAGGGCAAGCATTCCGGAACGTGTCCAGGGCTTCTTCCCCGTCCGCAGCGGTGACCACATCGTAACCAATCATGGACAGGCGAGTTTCCAAAATCCGGCGGATGCTCGCTTCATCATCGACAACCAGGATTTTTTCTTTGTGATTTTCCAATTGACCCTTGACCTCTCATTTACCGCTCAGTAGGAGATTGTAAATCGTTAATTTTTGACACTTTATCATTAAGATATTACTTTATCCGTCTGCGTTATTCATTGTCTTTGGTCAAGCAAAATTCTTGTGATGGGCTGATTTCAGACTTTCTTAAACTTTATGTCATTTCCTAAATGTTTAGTAAATATTTAGGTGGATTTAAAACCTCTTAACATTAGATTTCTTAACATCAGAAACTGGACTGATAGGCTTGATAGAAAATGCCAAAGTCTCGCCCTTATTATGTGTGCAACCAGTGTGGGGCGGAGTCGTCCCAATATTTTGGCAAATGCCCCAACTGTGGAGAATGGAATTGCCTGGTGGAACAGGTGCCCCCCGCCGCGATCGCCCCATCAGCCGCCGCAGGCACCGCCACCGCCCTCCGACAACGCCGCAAGGGAGACATTCACCCCAATCAACCGCCCCAACCGAGAGCCTCATTACCGTTAGCCGAAATCACCGATCATCCCCAATCTCGACTGTCATCTGGCTATACGGAATTGGATCGGGTGCTGGGGGGAGGGATTGTCCCCGGTTCCCTGGTATTGCTGGGCGGCGATCCGGGGATTGGCAAATCAACGCTGCTGCTGCAAGTGGCGACCCAATTGGCGGCCAACTATCCGGTGCTGTATGTGTGTGCGGAAGAGTCGGGGCAGCAGGTGAAGTTGCGCTGGCAGCGGCTTGGGAGGGAGTTAGGGAGTCGGGGAGTTGGGGAGTTGGGGAGTGCTGAGGATCGGGACGGTGGGGAAGATGGGGATGGGACGGATTCAGCCCAACTCCCAACTCCCAACTCCCTAACTCCTAACTCCCCAACTCCTTCGTTATATTTATTGCCGGAAACGGATTTGGAAACGGTGCTGTTGGAGTTGCAGTCGTTGCGGCCTCCGGTGGCGGTGATTGATAGTATTCAGGCGTTGTTTTTTGCGGCGTTGAATTCAGCTCCGGGGTCGGTGGCGCAGGTGCGGGAGTGTACGTCGCTGTTGATGCAGTTGGCAAAGCGAGAGACGATTTCGCTGTTGATTGTGGGGCACGTGACCAAGGAGGGGGCGATCGCGGGGCCGAAAGTCCTGGAACACTTGGTCGATACGGTGCTGTATTTTGAGGGCGATCGCTTTGCCAGTCATCGGTTGCTGCGATCGGTGAAAAATCGGTTTGGCGCGACCCACGAAATTGGCGTGTTTGAAATGGTGGATCGGGGGCTGGAGGAAGTGACCAATCCGTCAGAATTATTCCTGGGCAGCGGCGATGAACCCACGTCGGGCACGGCCACGATTGTCGCCTGTGAGGGCACCCGGCCTCTGGTGGTGGAGTTGCAGGCGTTGGTCAGTCCCACCAGTTACAGTTCGCCGCGCCGTTCCACCACGGGGGTGGAGTATGGGCGGTTGTTGCAAATTCTGGCGGTGCTGGAAAAACGGGTGGGGATTCCCCTGTCTAAGTTGGATGCCTATGTGGCTTCGTCGGGGGGGCTGAATGTGGGGGAACCCGCAGCGGATTTGGGGGTGGCGATCGCCGTTGTCGCCAGTTTCCGCGATCGCATCGTCAATCCCCGCACGGTGCTGATCGGCGAAGTGGGGTTGGGGGGACAGGTGCGCCCAGTGTCGCAAATGGAGTTGCGGCTGAAGGAAGCCGCCAAGTTGGGATTCCAGCAGGCGATCGTCCCTAAGGGGCAGGAGGTCAGCGGCACGGGAATGGAGATTATTCCCGTCAGTCGGGTGGTGGATGCGATCGGCGTGGCGTTTTTGGCGAGCGGGGCGAGTTAGATCTGCATTCACGCCATTCAGGCCAATTGACCGCCGATCGCCACAGGCCAATTCAACATTCACGCCTGCTGACAACACTTCAAAACCGCGATCGCCAATCGTTCATAGTCCTCGAACCGATTGTAAATCTGAGCCGACA
>CAZJZR010000423.1:0-4342 GCA_964550475.1 uncultured bacterium | reverse complement strand
GTCGGCCCCACCCTGTCCCAACAAGCCTTCAGTGCTGACCCGATTGCCGATCGCGCTGGCGTGCCCGTGCTGGCTCCCTCCAACACCGCCAAGGGCATCCCCCAGATCGGCCAGTTCGTTGCGCGGGTGTCGGCTCCGGTGGTGGTGGTGGCTCCCAACTCGGTGAATGCCGCCCTCAAACTGGAACCCAGCATTAAACGAGTGGCCGTATTCTTCGCCCAAAACGATGCCTTCAGCAAATCGGAAACGGAAATTTTCCAACAGGTGGTGAAGGACAAGGGCTTGGAACTGGTGACGGTGCAGAAATTCCAAACCACCGACACCGACTTCCAAACCCAAACCACCGCTGCCCTCAACCTGAAACCGGATTTGATCATCATTTCCGGCTTGGCGGCGGATGGCGGCAACTTGGTGCGGCAGTTGCGCGAGTTGGGTTACAAGGGCTTAATTATTGGCGGCAACGGGCTGAATACGTCCAATATGTTCCCGGTCTGCAAGGCGTTGTGTGATGGTGTGCTGATCGCCCAAGCCTACAGCCCCGAACATCCCAATGCCATTAATCAGACCTTCCGCACCAGTTATCGTAATCAGTTTAAGAAAGAACCGCCCCAATTCAGTGCCCAAGCGTTTACAGCGGTGCAGGTGTTTGTGGAAGCGTTGAAGGCGGTGGATCAGAAAGGGGCGATCGCGCAAAAACCCGTCGAAAGCCTCCGCTCTCCCCTCAACACCCAACTGTTAGCAGGTAAATACGATACGCCGCTGGGTGAGATTAGCTTTACCCCAGAGGGAGAACTGGTACAAAAGCAGTTTTACGTGGCGCGGATCAAGATGGATCCGGACGGCAACAATGGGCGGTTTGAGTTTTTGAAGTAAGAGAGGGAGTGGATGGTGAATAGTGGATGGTGGATGGTTCGGGTTAACGGGTTGGGGGCGAATGGCCATTCGCCCTGACAAAACCAATGATTTAGGGTTAGCTATTTGGGGTTAACCCCAAATCCCCCAAAACTCACTATCCACCATTCACCATCCACTATCCACCCTCTTTTTCTTCTCCAAAATCATAGGTGACCTGCAACAACCCCGTTTCAAAACACTTGACGTGGCTGAGGGTGAGGGGAGTGGGGGGAATCGGGTAGGCGGGATCGTTGAGGAACAGCGGAATTCCGTTACCGAGCAGGATGGGATGAATCGACAGGATGATCTGATCCACTAGACCTTGGTGTAAAAATTGCAGCACCAAATCCCCGCCGCCAATCAACCACAGGTTATAGCTGGCGGTTTCGCGCAACTGGCGGATTAAGTCAAACCCCTCATCGCCAACAAATTCCACCTGATCGGTTTTTTGTCCCTGCAATTCACGGGAAAACACGATCGCCCGCTTATCCGCATAGGGATAATCGCCAAAGGTCAACACCTGATCATAGGTTTTGCGACCCATAATCACCGTATCGACTTGGACGATGAATTCGCTGTACCCATAGTCTTGGTCAGTAAATAACCAGTCGATCGCCCCATCGGGACGGGCAATGTAATTGTCTAAACTGGCAGCAATAAACAGTTGAACGCGACGCATAGGTGAGGTGAATGGGTGGGTGAAAGAGGGGGGAGTGGGTGAGTAGGTAGGTGGTGAGAGGGTGAGCGTTACTGGGAGCGTCACAACGCAAATTGCCAGAGCACTGGCGGCGGGTTGGTCTGTGCCTGTAATTCAGAGTTGAATTACGGATCTGAATCCACCCACTTTCCCACCCACACACTTTCCCACCAACGTCCCATAGTCGGTCTACAAATCCCCAAATCCCTTTTTCTTCTTATCTTTCTTCTTTTTCTTCCCAGCCTGACCGGGTTGACCGCGCCAACCGGGTTGGGGTCTGCCGCCAAACGGCGATGGCATTCCGCCCATGCCGCCCATTCCCGGCATCCCCATGCCCATGCCAGGGAACTGCCCCATACTCATCTGCTGCATCAGCGTCCGCATTTTTTGGAATTCGCTGATGAGCTGACTGACATCCTTCTCCGTGTGGCCGGAACCCTTGGCAATCCGGCGGCGGCGACTGGGGGAACTGGCGAGCAGGTCGGGATTTTTGCGTTCCTCACGGGTCATGGAGTTAATCATGGCTTCCGTGCGCTTCAGTTTGACTTCCCCTTCTTGCAGTTGCTCATCCGATAGCTTGTTCATACCGGGGATCAGCTTCATCACGCCGCCCAGGGAACCCATATTTTTCATCAACTTCGACTGCTTCAGGAAGTCCTCGAAGTCGAAGCTGGCTTCCATGATCTTCCGTTGCAGCTTTTCGGCATCGGCGATGTCAACAGCTTCCTGTGCCCGTTCCACCAATGTCAGCACGTCACCCATGCCCAAGATGCGGGAGGCCATGCGATCGGGGTAGAAGGGTTGTAGGGCTTCCACCTTTTCGCCCACGCCGACAAATTTGATCGGCTGGCCAGAGATTTGCCGTACCGACAGAGCCGCCCCACCCCGGCTGTCGCCGTCCATTTTGGTCAGGATGGCTCCGGTGATGCCGATTTGGTCGTGGAAGGTGCGGGTGAGGTTGGCGGCTTCTTGCCCGGTCATGGCATCCACCACCAGCAAGACTTCGTGGGGGTTGACGGTGGACTTAATCTGCGCCAATTCCGCCATCATGTCTTGGTCGATTTGCAACCGTCCGGCGGTGTCAATGATCACGGTGTTGATGCCGTTGGCTTTGGCGTGTTCCACCCCCTGACGGGCAATCTCCACCGGATTGACATCGGTGCCGAGGGCAAACACGGGCACCCCAATTTGTTTACCCAGGGTGGTCAACTGGTCGATCGCGGCGGGACGGTATACGTCAGTCGCGACGAGCAGCGGCGATCGCTTCTCCTTCCGCAAATGCAGAGCCAATTTCGCCGAAGCGGTGGTTTTCCCCGTCCCCTGCAAGCCTGCCATCAGCACGATGGTGGGGCCGGGGTCAACCTCAGCTAGGGGAGCGTTGGTGTCCCCCATCAATTCCACCAATTCGTCGTAAACAATTTTGATGAATTGTTGATCCGGGCGCACTCCGGCAACGACCTCTGCCCCTTGGGCTTTTTGCGCCACCTCATCCACAAAGGTTTTGACGACCTGGAGGTTAACGTCCGCCTCCAACAATGCCCGCCGTACTTCCCGCAGAGCCGCCTGAATATTCGATTCCGAGATCTTATCTTGCCCGCGTAAGCTTTTCCAGGCTGCCTCTAGGCGTTCGGACAGTGCATCAAACATAATGAGAAAATTAGGCCAGTCGTGGTTGAGTGATTAATTTATTTTAAGGTAATTGGTAATGGGTAATCGGTAATTGGTGATAGGCAATAGGTGGTGTAGGGTTATCGGTTGATCTGAAGCTGGAATGGCTACAATCGAGCTGGTTGATAGGTGTTTAGGATGATCCACAGCAGGAGGCTCTGGGGTATGAAGCGACTCATGACCGCGATCGCGTTCACCAGTCTGATGTTAGGTTCTGGGTTGGGCGTAGGGTTGGAACGGGCGATCGGGCAGGCTCCGACTGGCCCCAAAGCGATGTCGGATGCGGAATTGAAAACCATGCTGCAAGCCTGTTTGCAGTCGCAATCCCTGGATGTGGCCTACTGTCAGGAAGTGGCGAAGGAAGATAAATTACGCGCCGTCAAAAAGGCTCTGGCCGATTACGACAAAACTCCTTCACCGTCTGCCTTAACCGACATTCCCCAATCCAAAATGCAGGCAGTGAAAGAGATGAACGACAAGGTGTTAGAGTCCACCTTGGCCGCCTGTCTCAGTTCCCAGTATTTGGACTATCAGTTGTGCGCGGAGGTGGCCGACGAAACCAACCGTCGCGCCATTCGGTCTGCCTTAGCCGAACGGATGAAGTCAGGAACGGGGGCCACTCCAGCCGCCGCAACCAACCCACCCAGTGCCCCCACTGCACCCAGCGTCGGGGTTCCGGCTGCCCCAGTGCCAACAACGCCAACTCCGGCGGCATCTGCCCCAGCGGCTCCGGTGGATCCGGCAACTTCATGGCGACGGGCAGCGGAACAAGACCCCACCTGTCGCGGCAAGCGGGTGATTGCCATTCCCGGCGGGTACATTTGCAGCTCGACTCGCTAAGGATCGTGGATTTATTAATAGACCTCTTGCACATTGCATAAAAGTCAATTGTTGGGTTGCCAAGATCTCCGCCCTCACCCTAAATCCCTCTCCCAAATCTGGGAGAGGGACTTTGAATCCGGCTCCCCTTCTCCCAAATTGGGAGAAGGGGTTGGGGGATGTAGCTTGCTTCCCGTAGGGTGGGCAAGGATTGGCGGCGTAAAACCTAATTTGCAAGAGGTCTAGTTAAGATTAACCTCTAAC
>CAZJZR010000422.1:0-4343 GCA_964550475.1 uncultured bacterium | reverse complement strand
AAATAAAATTCACAGTTTTTAACATCGTTCGCTAACATCAGTGTATGTACCCATCCATCCCCTGAGCGAAGTCTGTGCTGAAACTGAAGTCATCCAATCAACGGGTCATCTGGTTGGCGATCGCCGCCGCATTAGGAACAGTTGGGCTGAGTTTGTTCGCGTATTTGAACCTGCGTGCCCCCAATCCAGATGCCGCCAAAGCCACAACGGCTCCGGCCTCTCCAACCCCCCAACCGTCCCCCAATGTGAAGGGCGTATCGGCTCTAGGACGTTTGCAACCGGAGGGCAAAGACTTGATCCAAGTGACCGCGCCCTCCAGTGGTCAAATGGCCATGCAGTACGTGGTGCAGGAATTGCGGGTTAAGGAAGGCTCAAAAGTAGACAAGGGAGATATTTTGGCCGTGTTGGACAGCCAAGATAGCCTACAGGCATCGGTGATTGAGGCGGAAGCGAATCTGCGGGATGCCTTAGCGCGACTGGCTCAGGTGAAGGCGGGTGCCAAGGCGGGCGATATTGCAGCGGAACGGGCGAATGTGGCGCGACTGGAGGCAGAATTGCAGATCGCCCGTCGAGAATACGAACGGAATCAGCAATTGCAAAAGGATGGCGCGATTTCCGCTGCGGATTTAGATACTCGGTGGCGTACCTTCAAGACGACGGAGCGACAGTTGGAGCAGGCACGCCAAACCCTGAATAGCGTCAAAGAAGTTCGCCCCACCGATGTACGGCAGGCGGAGGCACAGGTGGCGATCGCCCAAGCCGCTTTGCAACGGGCTAAATCTAACTTGGACAAAGCCTACATCCGCGCCCCCTTAGCCGGGCAAGTGATTAAAATCCACACCTTCCCAGGGGAAAAGGTGGGCGATGATGGCCTGCTGGATTTGGGCAACACCGACAACATGTATGTGCTAGCGGAAGTCTATGAAACGGATATTCGCAAAGTCAAGGTGGGACAACAGGCGGTGATCACCAGTCCCGCCTTTGAGGGGGAAGTGACGGGCAAGGTTGAAGTCATTGGCTTGAAGGTACAGCGGAACGATGTGTTCAGCACCGATCCCCAAGCCGACACCGACACCCGTGTGGTGGAAGTGAAGATCCGGTTGGATGACAGTCAACGGGTGGCCTCATTCACCAATATGCAAGTCTTTGTGGCGATTAAACCCTAGGCGATCGCAGATCGTGTACCACCCACAATTGCACCACCCGCAATAGGAGACAAAAACCGGGTTTCTCGACGCAGAACCCAACGGTTCGCCTGCGGTTGATCCCCACAAAACCCTGTTTCTGTAACGGGTACACGATCTGAGCCATCCAGTCCATCTCTGCATGTCCATCCCTGCACTCCTTCCATCCCCCCACGACTAATGTTTGCAATTCCCTTGGCTTGGCTGCAACTGATGCGCGAGAAAACCCGCCTGTTGGTGGCTCTCGCAGGTATCGGCTTTGCTGTAATTCTGATGTTTATG
This sequence comes from uncultured bacterium, assembly GCA_964550475.1. GTDB lineage: Bacteria > Cyanobacteriota > Cyanobacteriia > CAIUCS01 > CAIUCS01 > CAIUCS01. The sequence goes on along the minus strand of CAZJZR010000422.1, from coordinate 2,877 downwards.
CAACTGGGCTTCCAGGACGCGCTGTTTGAAAGTGCGGTCAACCTGCACAAAAATCTTCAGGGGGACATTTTTCTGATCAGCCCCCAGTCCACCGCCCTGATTGCGATGAAAAACTTTTCGCAACGGCGGTTATATCAGGCATTGAGCTATCCAGAAGTGGAGTCGATTACGCCGATTTACTTGGATTTGGCTCTGTGGCGCAATCCAGAAACCCGTGGCACCCGCAGCATTCTGGTACTAGGGATTCAGCCAGAGGGCGGGGTGTTCACCGTGCCGGGGGTGCCGGAGAACATCGACAAAATCAAACTTCCCGATGTGGTGCTGTTTGATCAAAACTCGCGGGCAGAGTTTGGCCCCATCCCCCAAGAGTTTAAGCAGGGCAAGCTGGTACAAACGGAGGTGGCCAGTCGCCGGGTGGCAGTGGGTGGCTTGTTTCAGTTGGGCGCATCCTTTGGAGCCGATGGCAACGTGGTCACGAGCGACTTGAACTTTCTGCGGATCTTTAGTCGCCGCAAGCAGGGCTTGATCGATATTGGCGTGATTAAACTGCAACCCGGTCAGGATGTGAAGCAGGTACTCAACAAGTTACGCGGGCCAGAGCCACCACGGGAAGAAAGTCGGTTCGATAAACTACTGCAACAGTGGGGCTTACAAAAGCCGCATCTCTGGACGTGTAAGGATTTCCAGACCATTAATGCAGATGTGCCAGGGATTTTGCCCAAGGACGTTTGTGTGTTGTCCAAGGATGAGTTTATTGAGTTTGAGCGCAATTATTGGGCAACGGGCACGGCGATCGGCTTTATCTTCACGCTGGGCACGGCGATGGGCTTTATCGTCGGGACGGTAATTGTCTACCAAATCCTCTATACCGATGTGACGGATCACTTGGCGGAGTATGCGACGCTGAAGGCGATGGGCTATACCAATTTCTATCTGCTGTCGGTGGTGTTCCAAGAGGCGTTGATTTTGTCGGTGTTGGGCTATATTCCCGGTCTGTTACTGTGTATTGGCCTGTATGACTTGACCAATAAGGCGACATTTTTGCCGATTTTTATGACTGCCGATCGCGCCTTGCTGGTGTTCATTTTGTCGGTGCTGATGTGTGTGATTTCCGGCGCGATCGCAGTCCGTAAAGTCCAAGCCGCTGATCCCGCCGATATTTTCTAAGCTGATAGTTGCTAAATTTCTCAAAGGGTAATGGATTCCCATGAATTCCAATATTGACTCGCAATTGTCTAGTCGTCAGTCAACCGACAGCCTCAGCGTTGAGGTGGTGCGGTTAGAGCGATCGCAAATCCCTGCCGCTTGTGTCATTTCCTCCACCGCCTTTGTAGACGATCCCCTGTTCGCCTGTATCCTGCCCCCAGCGGAATCAGAACGGTTAAAGTTTCTGCGCTGGTTTGGCCGCATGTCTATGGACTACGGTCTACCCCTCGGTCACCTCTACACCACCGCCGAACCGATGCACGGCATTGCCCTATGGATGCCACCGGGACAGTATCCGCTCAACCCGTGGCGGATGTTAGCAGTAGGGTTGTATCAAGTGCCGTTTCGGATTGGCTTCGGCAAATTTATTCAATTCTCGCAGCTCTTCCAAACCGTAGAACATTGGCACCAGAAAGATGTTCCAACGCCCCATTGGTATTTGTCCATGTTGGCCGTTGCACCCCAGAGCCAAGGTCGGGGAATTGGTGGACAGTTGATCCAACCGATTTTGCAACAGGCCGATCGCGACGGCTTACCCTGTTACTTAGAAACCACTACCGAAGGCGCGGTGCGGTTCTACCAACGCCATGGGTTTGTGATCAAACGGGAAGAAGTGCTACCAGGGTTTAACGTGCCGATTTGGACAATGCTGCGATCTCCTCTCCCCCAGTAATTAATTCGGGTAATTAATCGGGCAATTGGTTGGGGTCAATCCCCTGCGATCGCAAATACGCTTCCAACCGTTGCCGCTGCCGCTGTTCTTGTTCCGCCCGTTCGTCGCCGCTGAGATACCGCTGATTCTGCTGGTTGTACCAGGTCAACATTTCTTGGGGTAAGCCACCAAACAGACCCTGATACCGACCAATTCCCAGACCCACCTCTGGCATCCAGTAGGGTTCACCAATTTGCTGTTGGTAACTGCCGTTTTCTAACTTGTACAACTCAAACGGTTGGTGCTGATCCCGTCGCCAAAACTCTGGGTTGTACACCAGGTAATACAACACGCCCAGCCGACGATAAATTTCTAGCTTCTCGTCGTACTCGTCCCGTGGCGTGTGCGAGACCATTTCCAACACAAAGATCGGCACTATGTCGTTCTCTTCCCAGGTGGCATAGCTGCGCCGCCATTTGCCATTCTTTTCCCGCTCGACTCCAATACTTAAAAATGCGTCCGGTACAACAGGCACTTTGGGACTAACGCCTGTGGTGTGGTAAATCGCCATATCCACGCCAAAGTACCAGTCCATCCGGTCTGCCCAAATGCTGGTTAACAACAGCAGCAGCAAGTTAGGCAGGAGATTTTGTCCTTCGTTATCCACAGGTGTATCGTCAGAGCAGGGCAGTTCGTCAGTGCTGGGCAGAGTGAGGTTAGGCCGCGATCGCCCCTCTCCCCCCATAGTCGTCTCGGAGGGAAGTCCTGGCCACCGTTCAATCACTGGCACCGCATCTTCGTTTGGAGTCATGGCGATCGCCCCAATGCCTGTACCCCTAAATTATAGAAGCCCGGATCGTCTACCAGCCCGCATCTGACAGATGTTGTGTTGGCATCGACAACCGTGTACGGGCAACGGCAGGTGTAGGTTGGGTTAAGTATTGGATCTAGCCATTACTCCGGTAATTGGTTGGGGTCAATCCCCTGCGATCGCAAATACGCTTCCAACCGTTGCCGCT
>CAZJZR010000421.1:0-4345 GCA_964550475.1 uncultured bacterium | reverse complement strand
GTGATTATTTCGACCCAATCAGCACTGTTATTAGATCATTTTCAACCAGAGGATATTTTGGTCGCAGAATTACAGAATGGGGCAACAACATTGAAGCGGTTAGACCCAACTGAGTTAAGTGAATGGTTGAATGACTATAGCTTAGGTCAGCTATGGGAAAAGAACGAATTTGGTGGTAGACCATAGGAGCAAGCAGTCACGCACCATGACTAGGTTGTTGATTCTTGTCGAAGGGGAAACCGAAGAAACATTTGTTAAAGAGATTTTGGCTCCTCATCTCTACGATCGCGGCTTCCATTCCGTCAGTGCCAGACTGATGGGTAATGTTCGTCAACGCGATCGCCGAGGTGGAATTCGCGGTTGGCCATCGGTGCGCCAAGATATCATTCGTTACCTGAAGCAAGATACTTCAGGTTATGTCTCACTAATGGTAGATTATTATGGCTTACCGGGTGGAACCAACAATCCCAACGCATGGCTTGGGCGATCCGCAGCCAATCAATTAAAATTTAGTCAAAAAGCCCAGTATATTGAAACTGCGCTGAGGGACGATATTGCCAATTGCCCTGATTTATTAGGGGCAATCACCCGGTTTATCCCGTACATCATGATGCATGAATTTGAAGCATTATTGTTTAGCGATTGTCAAATTCTTGGTCATAGTATTGGGCGAGATGATTTAGTCAGTGATTTGATCAAAATTCGCAATTCATATCATTCACCAGAAGAGATTAATGACGGAGTAGAAACGCATCCATCCAAATGCATTCAAACGTTAATGCCAGAGTATGAAAAACCGCTATACGGTAACTTGGCGATCGTGGATATTGGGTTATCCAAAATTCGCTCAGCATGTTCTGGTTTTGATCGTTGGTTAGAACAATTAGAATTATTACTCTAGAGTAATAACTTCGAGAGTCTGAGTGAGTTGATTTGGCCTGTTCAATCTCGTTGTTTAAATCCTGTTGTTGTGAGACGACCGCATGGCTGATCAACCCTTATCCCCCACCGATTTACCCCCCATCCATGTCATTGGGGGTGGACTAGCGGGCACCGAAGCCGCGTGGCAGATTGCCCAGGCGGGTGTGCCTGTGGTGCTGCACGAAATGCGTCCGTTACGCCAAAGTCCGGCTCACCACACTGAGCATTTAGCGGAATTGGTCTGTAGCAATTCCTTTGGGGCGAAGTCCAGCGATCGCGCCTCCGGTCTCCTGCACACCGAACTGCGGCAACTGGGTTCCATTGTCATCGGCAAAGCGGATCAGCATGAAGTCCCCGCTGGTGGTGCCCTAGCGGTCGATCGCGCCCTGTTCAGCCACGACTTGACGGAAACTCTCGCCAACCATCCCTTGGTCGAACTGCGGCGGGATGAAGTGGATGCGATTCCAACGGATGGCATTGTCGTCTTGGCGACGGGGCCGCTCACCAGTCCTAGCCTTGCCGCTGACCTGCAACAGTTCACCGGACAGGACTACATGAGCTTCTTCGATGCCGCCAGTCCAATTGTGGTGGGCGAGTCGATTAACCGCGACATCGCTTTTTTGGCCTCCCGCTATGACCGAGGTGATGCTGCCTACCTCAACTGTCCCTTTAACCGGGAGCAGTACCGTCAGTTTTGGCAAGCCCTGTGTCAAGCCGAACAAGCTGAACTGAAGGATTTTGAACGGGAAACCGCAAAATTCTTTGAAGCCTGCCTGCCGATTGAAGAACTGGCGCGGCGCGGCGAAGATACCATGCGCTATGGCCCCCTCAAACCCGTGGGGCTGTTTGATGCGCGACAAGGCGACTTCCGCGCCCCCGAAAACCAAGGTAAACGCCCCTATGCCGTGGTGCAGTTACGCCAAGAAGACCGCACTGGGCAGTTGTGGAACATGGTGGGCTTCCAGACCAATTTGCGCTGGGGCGAACAAAAGCGGGTGTTTCGGATGATCCCCGGTTTGGAGGAAGCCGAATTTGTCCGTATGGGCGTGATGCACCGCAACACTTTCATTAACGCTCCCGAACTGCTCCACCCCACGCTGCAATTTAAGCAACGTCCCACCCTACTAGCCGCTGGTCAATTAATCGGCACCGAAGGTTACACCGCTGCCACCGCCGGAGGTTGGCTGGCGGGGACGAATGCCGCCCGCCTCGCCAAGGGCTTAGACCCGTTGGTGCTGCCGCCCACAACCATGATGGGGGCACTGTTTGACTTCATTAGTTCCGCCTCTCCCAAACATTTCCAACCGATGCCGCCCAACTTTGGCATTCTGCCCGAACTGCCCGAACGCATCCGCAACAAGCAGCAACGCTACGAACGGTACCGCGATCGCGCCCTCGCCGACTTAGGGTTGGTAAAGATATAGGCTAACTCTCACTAGACCCATTCCATGTCCCCCCCGCCTCCCGTCACCGATTTACCCACCAGCATCACCAACTGGTTGCGACGGAATTTGTTTAACACTTGGTACAACAGCCTGTTGACCGTGGTGTGTCTGTGGGTGATTGGTCAAACCGCGTGGGGGTTGATCCATTGGGGATTCACCGTTGCACAGTGGCGCGTGATTGCGGCGAATCTGCCGTTGTTTTGGGTGGGACGCTATCCCCCGGCCTTGTATGGGCGGATGTGGGTGGCGTTGGCGATCGTGCTGCTGCTGGGAACGCTGACCGCTGTAACGGCTGGGGGCTGGCCTCCGGTGCAGTGGGTGCGACGATGGTTATCGTGGCTGTGGGTGCTGTCGTTTCCCGTGCTGCTGTGGCTGATTGGCGGTGGTTTGGGCTTGCGTCCGGTGCCGACCAATTTGTGGAATGGGTTGGTGCTAACGTTACTGGCCGCTGTGGTCAGCATTGCCCTGTCCTTTCCGCTGGGGGTGTTGTTGGCGTTGGGTCGCCAGAGTGATTTACCCGTGGTGCGGTGGGGCTGCATTGCCTACATTGAACTGATTCGCGGTTTGCCGTTGATTGGGATTTTGTTCATTGCCCAAATTATGCTGCCGTTGCTGATGCCCACGGGGGTGCGACCCGATCGCGTCGGACGGGCGATCGCGGGTCTGACCCTCTTCAGTGCCGCCTATCTGGCCGAAAATGTCCGGGGTGGGTTGCAGGCGATTCCTAAGGGACAGGTGGAAGCGGCACGGGCATTGGGGTTGAATCCGCTGCTGGTGGTATGGTTGATTGTCTTACCCCAAGCCCTGCGAGCCGTGATCCCGGCAATTGTGGGGCAATTCATTGGTTTATTTAAGGACACCTCCTTGCTGGCGATCGTTGGGTTGGTGGAACTAACCGGGATCGCTCGGTCTATTCTGGCGCAACCACAATTCCTCGGTCGATATGCCGAGGTGTATCTGTTCATTGGTCTAATTTACTGGCTGTTTTGCTACACCATGTCTTGGATTAGTCGCAAACTAGAGCGAGATCTGGGGGTAGGGCATCGGGTATAGTAGTCCCTATGCCTGCTGGATTGCGTTGGAGGTGTTGATCCCCATGGCCACCGCTCCCTATCAAAGTCGCCTATTTCGGTTTGTCGCCCAAACCTCCCTCCAGATTCGCGATCGCCTCGGCACGACCTTCCGCTATGCCAAAGTTGCCGTGGTCTGGGGCGTACAGGCATTGCTCTATCCCCTGTATCTGCTGACCCAAGGGCGGTCGGCGACAGGTCATCCCGTCGGGCACGCGGTGCAGACGGTGCGTTCCTGGTTGCTAGGGGGGCGATCGCGCCAATCCCCTGATCCCTCCAGTAGCCTAATTCCTCGCCAGCCAACTCCAACGGCTGATTGGGTCAATCCAGAACTTGAGCGAACCAACGCCATCCCTGTCGCCGCGCCCATCCCGCTTCAGCTTGGGGCAGCGGCACCGGAATCCAGCCCGCAGGAATCGAATAGTGAACGGCGATCGCTGTGGCAAACCCTGGTTGAGGCATGGCAATCGCTGGTGACTCCCATCCGTCCACCTGCGAATCCCACGCCGGATCAAGCACCTCAACTGCCTGCCGCCCAACCCCGACTGGCTCTGCCCGCTGCCCCAGTGCAGTTACCCGCATGGGTGCAGCCGCTTAGTCAAACCATTACCCATCTGCTGCCGCAGCCCAACGCTTCGTTGAAGCGGCTGTTGCCGCCGTTGCCCATCCCCAGTTTGGCCGATCGGGTGCTGCGAGCACTACGGGCATTGGATCGGCAAGTGGCACAGTGGGAAACTCACGTCTTACCCTTAGCCGCACAACCCGCCCTATCCACGGGTCTGCAACCTCCCTCCCAGACGGGATTATTGGATGATCCCTGGGATACCCCCCCAGCGGTGAACTCGGCAGATTTGGCGATCGCCCCTGCCCTGCATGCCACCCAACCCAAAGCCCTCCCCCCCGCTTGGC
>CAZJZR010000420.1:0-4348 GCA_964550475.1 uncultured bacterium | reverse complement strand
TACCCGTCACCCACGGTTCACGACCATCGGCCAACTGTACTAAGGCTTTGTTGACCTGCTCGACAGCGATTCCACTGGTAAAAATGGAGTCCACCACCAACAGCGGGTAAATCAATAACTTGGTGAATCCCTCGGCTTTAATCTGCGCCAATACCTGACTAGGGAGGTACGGAGCACAGAAGTTAAACGCTTTGAATACCTTGACGCGATCGCCCCACCGGGACTGCAACTGCTGTTCGATCCCCGCCCGTTGATGTTCAAAAATGTGATTGTGGGGCGAGACAAAGTTGCCGTGTTGGTGGCTCCACTCGTGCAGGTCAAACATCGCCAACAGTTTTGCCAACGGGGGATAGATCCAGGTGGGCACCGGGGCAAATTTGGCGGTAAGTAAATTCAGGGCTTGCTCATTGTAATTGGCAAAGTCGTCGTAGTTTTCCACTTCGCCATAACCCATCAGCAACACGGCCACGCGATCGCCGTCACGGGAACTAACAGCACCGGGATCAACAATGGACTCGAAAACGGTTTTTTCTGGAGTTGCAACCACAACTGGAATTCCTACTGGTGTGAGAGGACTAAAACAATCTAAACCTGCCTAAACCCGCAACATGAGCAGCCCGATTTGGGCAGTGGTTTGTCAAGGTTGTTTTAGGGGTTGCAACCTCGCAAAACAACCTGATCAATCGCGTTTTATCGTGAGACGGAATTACGTTGATGGGATACTGGCTTCCAATCAACCCTTCCAGTTATTTTTTCAGACAAGTTCCACGAGTTAGGGCTGGCTATTTTCGCAGTTTAGCATCCCCCCTAGGGGCATAAGCTTAAGCCTTTTAGTATTTCAGGAGTCTGGCGACTCTCAGCTTCTCCTTGTCCTCCCCCTTTTCTTATATACCCGAACGGCTTTAATCTATCTGAGTTCGGGTTAAGCAGCCTGTGGGAGAGCAAAGTGTAGGTTGATTGCAGGCTTAGTGGGTTGGACAGTAAGCAATCAACCCACAGATGACATTGACCATAAAATTGACTGGACTACGATGCCAGGAATGCTCGATTTGAGAGATATTCTTAAGCTGGTCAATAATCGTCTCAACAATTGCCCGTTTACGAGACAACAACTTGTCGTGCAAGCGCATCAGCTTCGGTTTCATGTTCCGCTTTGGCTTAGCAAAAAACTCAATTCCCCTCGCTCATTATCCACTGTCCCCTCCCCCTCCTCAAGACGGCACATTCGGCTGATACACCGGAATTTCAATCACAAATGTGGCTCCGGTGTTGGCATCAGAGAGGCATTTAAGCGAACCGTTGTGTTTATCTTTGATGATTTGGTAGCTGATCGAGAGGCCGAGTCCGGTGCCTTTGCCTGCGGGTTTGGTAGTGAAGAAGGGGTCGAACAGTTTGGCGAGGTGTTTCTCCGGCACACCGGGGCCATTGTCGTTGATGCTGATGCTGGCGGTGCTGTTGTCGTCCGAGAGGGCTGTGGTGATGGTAATGGTGGGTGGGGCAGCGTCGGCATTCTTTTGCTGTTGTTCATCCAGCACATCGATCGCATTACTCAAAATGTTCATAAACACCTGATTCAGTTGCCCCGGATAACATTCAATCTTGGGCAACTCCCCATAGTTCCGCACCACCTCAATCCCCTTGTGGTTGGAGGATTCCTTCAGCCGACTTTGCAAAATCAACAACGTGCTGTCGATGCCCTCATGGATATCCACCCGTTTCACCTCGGCCTCATCCAGTCGCGAGAAGTTGCGGAGCGACAGGACGATCGCCCGAATCCGTTCCGCGCCAATGCTCATCGACGACAGAACTTTCTGCAAATCCTCTTTGAGGAAATCCAGTTCAATGTCATCCCGTAGCGCGTCAACGTCTGGATCGCCCTCTGGCACCTTCTGTTCATACAACTCCACCAACTCCAGCAATTCCTGCACGTAGCCGCTGGCATGGGATAGGTTGCCATAGATAAAGTTGATCGGGTTATTAATTTCGTGGGCAATTCCCGCCACCATTTGCCCCAAACTGGACATTTTTTCCGTTTGGATTAACTGAGTTTGGGCTTTCTTCAACGCATCCAACGCCTGATTCGCCCGATTCATTTCCTTCCGCAACCGCTTTTCATTCGCCGTCACCTGTCCCAACAGGCTGTAGAAGGAAATGGTCAACCGCCCCAGTTCATCCTCCCGACTCATCAGTTCTTCGGTCTTGGCACTGGTTTCCGCTAACCGATTGCACTCGTCCATGATCGGCTGAATCCGACGATTCAGGTTGCGGACAAACAGGAACACCACCAACGCCAGCACAAATGACGCGCCCAAGGTCGCCCCGATCGCCCCTTGCAGCGTAAATTGCAGCACAGGCCGATAGACGATCGCCTCTGGCACCGAAGCCAGCAGCACCCAATCGTTGTTGGCAATGTGGTGATACGCCCAGAATTCCCGCTGTCCCTTGGTATTGCGCCACGGCAAAATCCCGCTGGTCTTGCCTGTTTTGATTTGCGCCTGTAATTGCGCCCACATTTGGCCGTAGTTGTCCAAATTGGGGAAGGGGGTGAGGTCGAGGGCTTTCTGCGGATCGGGCGGATAGGCAATCAGGCTCCCCTTGGCACTGACGAGGACAAAGTATCCGGCCTCCCGCATCACGGGTTCGGCCAATTCCTCGCTTAAAAATCCCAACTCTAGATCCTGGCTAAATACCCCTAGCAATTGCCGTTTGGGGGGGGCTGGGGTTGATGCCGCATTGTTACCTGGGGAGGGGTCGCTATAGAAAGGAAAGGTGTAGCTGGTGGTGACCAACTTCTTGGGTGGGTTGAGGGTGGTTTCCAAGTAGGAGGTGGGTTCTAACCACAGGGCTTTCCCGGTGCGGATGGGTTCCTTAAAATACTGTTCTTCATAGGCATCGGCTTCGGTTTCGCCGCCCTTGGCAATGATGCGGCCATCTTTGCGGAGGGCGTAGGGATAGGCACGTTGACGGGAGGGAATCAACAAGCGATTGTTGGGGGGTTGCCCAAAGCCCAAGCCCGTACTGAGGGGAGTGGTTTCTAAGGCGCGGCGAATCAAGTCCACATAGACCTGTTCGCGTTTTTCGCCGCCGTTATACAGGGTTTTGATCGCACTGGCGACCAACTGAGCCGAATTTTCAAAGGTGTTGAAGCTGCCTTCAAGGTTTTCGGCTTTGACAGAAAGACTGGCAATCAGTTCCGATTGGGCGCGTTTACTCAGTTCTTGGTACGACAGGTAGGAGGTGCAGGCCAACCCTACCAAAGTGCCACCCAAGACGGAGAGGAATAGCCGCGCCCCGACCGATCGCAACATGGAAATTGAACGCCGATTAGGGGCTGAAACCGTCTCTGGGGCGGTGGTCTGCATGAAGAATCTCCTGGAAGCAGCAACAGGAAGGGAAAGGGATTAACTGGCCAGATTTAAGCTGGTGGGGCGATCGGTTTTGGCGCGATCATAATAGCAATTGAGGATGGAATCGAGCGGCATCAGGCCATTGGCGATCGCCGCTACGCGATCGCTGAATTCCGGATCGATCAAGTCGCGCAAGGGTTGTTGCACGTGATTGAACTGCTGCATGGCATCGTTGGCGATCGCATCCCACATGGCATAAAAGTGTAATAAGTCATCTGGCATGACTTTGGTTCGATGGGCACCCTTTTCCCGAAAACAATAGAACGGTTCATCCAAGTTTAGATAACCGTAGTCGTCTGTCAATTCCTCTCCCGGATAAATGTCTCTGGTGGCCAACTCAAATTCATAGGCCGTGCTGACACAATTGGCATGGAAACTGTGGTTAACATAGCGGGCAATATCCCAGCACAGCACATATTTGCCTGCGCGATCGCGGTAGGAATACTTCAGTACCCGCTCCCGCCGCAGCGGATCAAGGGTTTTGACGTAGGCTTCATCGAGCCGTTGATCCAGATCATCCAAAACCCAAGTAATCGTGCCTTTGGGGATGAATTGGGTGGCAAACACACCATACCCCATGGCTGGATCAATAAAACGCAATTCGGTGTGAGGGTGCATCATGGGGGGTTCGGGGAGGAGGAGTTGGAGAGCGCGGGAGTTCGGAGTTGGGGGAGTTCGGGGAAATTTTACAGGCTTTTATGATCTGGGGCGTTCGGTGAGATTAGGCGATGCAACATCACCCGACAAGAGGAGATGAAAAATGGGATGTAATGGGTAATGGGTAATGGGTAATCGATAATTGGTAATTGCTGTATGTCCCATCACCTATCACCTATCACCCATTACCTATTACCGATTACCGATTACCGATTATCAAAACCGTTACCCCATTCCTTCTGCCAGTAAAATGAATGGGTCATTGCATCAGTGAACCCATGGCG
>CAZJZR010000419.1:0-4349 GCA_964550475.1 uncultured bacterium | reverse complement strand
CGGGGGCGATATAGGTATTCCGCATCCGGCTGGCGGCGGCGTAGGCATAGCTTTGACGACGACCGCTACCTGTGCGGGGGTGGCCTGTGCGAACGGAACCCGCCCGATCCGACAGGAAGTTTTTCAGAATGCCATTTTCGATCAACAAGGTGCGTTGGGCGGGCATTCCCTCATCGTCCATGTCAATGGTGCCAAAGGCGTTGTCAGACAAGCCCTCATCCCAAGCGGTCAAACTTTCGTGGGCGATTTTCTCACCCTTTTTCGTGGCAAAGGGGGTGGTGTTGCGTTCCAGTTGGGTGGTTTCCAGCAAGTGACCGCAGGCTTCGTGGAAGATGACACCGCCAAATTGGTTGGCCATGATGATCGGATAGTTGCCGGATTCCACATAGTCGGCATAGAGCATCCGTCCGGCGGAGGTGGCGACTTCTTCGGCATTGGTGCTGTAGTTCCATTCCCGCAGGAAACCGGGCTGTCCGGTGCTGCCGACTCGCTGGTTGATGGAGGAGCGATGGGCACCATCGGCACACAGTAGGCTGTAACCGACGGACTGGGTGAGGCGAATATCCCGCGCAAAGGTGCCGTCGCTGGAGGCGACTAGGACTTCTTGCCAGTCGCGGAAGTAGACGGCACGGCGCGATTGCACATGGGTGGCTTCTTTTTTCAATGCCCCATTGGCATCCAGCAGGACTTCGCCCATTTCCCGCATGGAACTACAGTCGCCCAGCCAGTTGTCTTTGCTGCGGGTAGTGGCGTAGTCGCGCAGCAGTTCCAGATTAATTTCGGGGACGTAGGCGTTGGGGGCAGGCAGTTGTAAGCCCAGGATGGCGAGGGCTTTCTCTAAGGCCAATTTCAACCCCGTAAAGCTGAGATCGTTGGTGCTGACGTAACAGTCGGCTTTACCGCGAAAGACGCGGACTCCGGCTCCCGTAGACAAGCGGGGGGAAATGCTGGTGATGGCATCGTCTTCGGCCATGCAGCTAATGTAATTGACGCGCTCTACGAAAAATTCGATAAAGTCGGCTCCTGCGGCTCGCCCTAGCCCTAGCAGGGTGGAGAGGGGGGCTTCCCACGTTTGGTCAAACCGATCCAGTGTGGATGTGTATTGCAGTGTTGGCAATTGGTGAGACAGCAACAGGGATTGGGAGGGGGTAGCTAGGATCATGAACAATATCCTTCGTAGGCGTTGAGGGAATTTAGTTGATCAAGGGTGTATGCGTGTTCACTTAGTGTAACAAACTGGGTTGGACGGTTGGGGGTGTGGAGATCCCTGCGATCGCCCCAGCACGCCAGATCCCAGCCATTGATCAATGACAGAATTAATGACTGAACTATGGAAACAATCTTCACGGGTCATGGAATCAGCGATGAAGTTTTTCATAGTTATGAGGTTCAGAATATTAGTGCAAAATCCTGACTGGGCAAGGGCTTGCGGTGGCATGAGTATAGCTCACACCACTGCAAGCAACTGCTGATTTACAATCGTCAGCTAAGAGGCTGTTTGAAAAGGTATCTAGAACGTTGATTTTGCGTGCGCCTCGCGCACGCAAAATCAACTTTTAAAACAGTCTCTAATTCCGCTTAAACATCGCAATCCATTCCCGTAGTTGTTCTGCGGCCACATCCCGACCGCCTAAGCCAAATGCGAGGGCAATGGCGACGGCGATCGCGCCCAACAGTAAGCCAAAGGCGAGGTTAACAATGCTGGTGGCGATGCCCATTTGTTGCAAGGCCATGGCTGCGACCAGAGCAATGATAGAAATCCGTGCCGTTTGTCCCACCATGCGGGATTGTGCCGTACCAGAACTGCTGATGACAGCAAAGGCTAAATTCGCTAGATAAAGGCCAATCGCAAACACCACGACCCCAACCAGCACTCGTCCTAGGATCACCAACAGGCCGCTGACCAATTGGGTCAGTTCTTGGAACCCCAATACCTTGGTCGCCGCCACTGCTGAAAACAACATCACCCCGACCAACGTGATCACCCCAACAATCTGCGATGGGGTGCGGGTGGTCGGAGCCGCTGGGCTGTCATCCGTTGATGTGGTCGTTGATGTAGCCGTTGCAGTGGGTGTAGGCAGTCCCAACCACGTAAACACATTGTTAAAGCCGATCCCGGTGAGTAAATTGGTCACCAAGTCAGCAATAAATTGACCGATCGCATAGGCGATCGCCAGAATCAAGGCTGCTGTGAAAATTTGCGGAATGGCTGTGAGAATTTGATTCAACATCGCCACCGCTGGCGTGGAAATCGCTTGCAATTCCAACGCTTCTAAGGCTGCGATGGAGGTGGGCAGCAAAATCAACACATACACCACCGTCCCCACCAACCACGATAGGGATTGTTGACCGCGAGTTTGGCTCAACCCCAACTTTGCCCCCATCTGATCTGCCCCAACCGCTGTTAACAGATTGGTGACAATGCCCCGAACAACCCGCGCAATTAACCAGCCAATACCGCCAATTAATACCGCTTTGACCAATTTAGGTAGAGCTGCCAGAAAATCGGTCAACATTGCCTGCACAGGTTCCAATGGCCCTTGCAAGTCCAATGCACCTAAAATTAACGGCAAGAAGAACAGGAAAATGAACCAATAAAGGGCGTTACCGAGGGTTTCGCTGAGCAAAAACCGCCCTGCCTCCGATTCTGGCGCACCATCCGGACTAGCGGTATCGGTGAGGCGATTGTCCAACCCCAACTGCTGCGCCATTCGCACCACCACCAATTTGGTAATGGTGGCCAATACCCAAGCCACAGCAACCAAAATGGCTGCGCCGCCTAATTTGGGTAAATAGGCAAAAATCTGATTTAGGAAATTGTTGAGCGGTTCTGATACAGTCGTCAGCTTCAATGTATCCAGGGCAGCTACAATCGCCAGGATCATAATCACCCAGAAGACGAGCGTCGCCACCCAGCCCTCTAGGTTGGCCGCTAACCCTGCTTGTCCAGTCGTCCAACTGGCCAAACGATTATCGACTTGAGACCGTTTGAGGAGATTGCGGATCACGGTGGCGACGATCGCGGCGACAATCCACCCCAAAAGTAGGATGGCGATCGCGCCCACCAAACTGATCCCCACTGGAATGAAATCGGCGATCGGCTCCCAATCTAGAACAGTTTCGACAGTTGGAGCAGCCTGAGCCAACACCTTATGAGATAAAAAAGCCCCAACAGTAGGCAGCAGTCCAGTTCCATGGGATGAAACTGCATGACTATACAGTATTAAATTCATGGCTCTAAGTTTTTTAACAACTCTGGATCAATAGGGCGATTCAGCCACTGGTGAAAGACAAGCGAGTTGCGGCGGGAGGCACCAGAGCGGCAAATCAGCCGTTTCAGCTATTTCTTACAGGTGAACGATTCTTCGGAGTCTCAACCCAAAACAGTCCCACAATGGTCTCGCTAAACCAATCACTAAAAAAATAAATCGCCAAATAAATTGACGTTCTCATCTGTAAGTGCATCGAGCACAGTAAAGGCATCCAGCACACAATGAAAACGTCGTGAGTACTCTAAATACCCACTACCATTAATTTTTTAATTGCGGCCAAAAATTCCGATCTTCTTCCAACTGTGAACAGATATTTGCGAGTAACCGTTCATTTCCCCTTGAGGGCTACCGTGTATACACGTCTTACCATGAACCAAAGCCCAACCTTGAAAGATACCCTCAAACTAAGGGAGGAGCGTGAAAATAAAGTACCCATAGATTAAACACGATGCGTTACGGCTGAAGCCTAACGCATCCTACGCCGGGTATTTTATTTATTTGCATATCCCTAAGCAGAGATGTCTATGTTTTCGATAGATCCTGGTGATTATCGTTGAGTGGGACAGTCGGGCGGTGTGGCCAGCCTTTCCGGGCGATCGCGTCGCTGCCCTGAATCGCCAGTTTGACGACCAAGTGGGGGCAGACAAGTACCAACTGTTGGAAATTGGCGATGATGATGATGTGCTGGCTTAACCTCTAATTGGCTACTGGGATGGCTGGGAATTGGCTTGATGGAGCGTGCGGCTACTTCTGGGGGTTCGAGCTATCTGCGCTGCGCTATTTAACACAGCCTCTAAACTGTCTCTCTGCAACGGATGCAGCAACGACAACGGCTTGAATCAACGAGCCGCTAGAAGCCTTGGGGTGGAACTGACATGATGATGACGGTGATCTAGCTACCAACACAGTCTGCTATACTAATTGAAGCGTAAGCGTAGTCATTACGAGTTTACATAAAAATCCCTATGACTTCCCCTGCCGTTGAAAATGTTGTGATTATTGGCTCTGGCCCTGCCGGATACACCGCTGCGATTTATGCTGCCCGTGCCAACCTTAAACCGTTGATGTTTGAGGGCT
>CAZJZR010000418.1:0-4351 GCA_964550475.1 uncultured bacterium | reverse complement strand
CGTAGGCGGACTATAGCCCTACGGGCATGGCTTCGCTAGTGTTTTTATAGCCGCGCCTGCCCAAAGGGCTTATTCTATTCGCCCGGATGTTCCCCCAACTGTTGGATACGCCCGGTGTGGTGTGGATCATTGCACTGTTACGTTAGACCTGTTAATCGGTAGAGGAGGGTGGCTCTTCGTGGCATGATTGATATCCCAATCTGATACCCCAGCGTTGATGATTTCGGTAGTGGTTCTGTGAATACTGAACTGTGGATATACTCATTTGTCGCATCTCACTGGTCGAATTGGTTGATTCAGCCCAGACCTGGCACGACTCTGCTAAGGTGCGCGGATCTAGTTCGCGGATCTAAACGGATCCGATCTAAGCGGATCTACATAGTGCTGAACTGAATAGTGCTGAACTGATATAGTGCTGCACCAAATAGTGCTGAACCGAATTATGGAAACCAGACCGACGGAACCCTACTCTCTAAATCACCCATCACGATTGATCAACCTGCAATGACTGAAACTGGCTTTTGGCAATTGTTGAAAAATCGCCCGTTCCTGACCCTTTGGAGTGGTCAAATCCTCTCCCAAATTGGGGATAAAGTATTTTTTGTCTTGTTGATTGCGTTGTTGGTGGAGTATTTGCCCTCACCGGATTTAGAAAATTCGCGGAGATCGGCGTTGATGATTGCCATCACCTTACCCGCCATTTTGTTTGGTTCGCTGGCGGGAGTCTTGGTCGATCGCTACCCCAAACGCCAGATCTTGGTTCATTGCAACCTCTGGCGCGGCCTAATGACAGTGGTTTTACCGTTCCTGCCCAAAGCCTTTTTCGTCTTGTTGGTGATTGGGTTCATGGAATCGGTATTGACCCAATTTTTTGCCCCCGCTGAACAAACGGCCATTCCATTACTGGTGGAGAAACAAGGCTTACTGTCCGCCAATGCCCTGTTTACCACGACGATGATGGGGTCGATGGTGGTGGGGTTTGCCGTGGGGGAACCGTTGTTGACCTTTGCGGCGGGGTTGGGTCGATATGGTCAAGAGTGCATGGTGGGCGGATTGTACATCCTGTCGGCCATGGTGTTGTATTTCCTCCCCCCCAATGAACAAATCGTCGCACCGGAACGGGTGAAGATTGATCCTTGGCAAGAATTTAAGGAGGGTTTGCAGTATTTGAAAAAGGATCGGTTAGTCAGCAATGCCATGGTGCAACTGATGATCCTCTACTCGGTGTTTGCGGCTCTGACGGTGCTGACAATTAATCTGGCGGAAGAAGTGGGACTGAAACCAACGCAGTTCGGCTTTCTGTTGGCAGCAGCGGGGGTGGGCATGGTGATTGGCGCAGGGGTGTTGGGGCATTGGGGCGATCGCTTCCACCACAAACCCTTACCCCTGATTGGCTTTTTGATCATGGCCTTTGCCCTCACTGCCTTTACCTTCACTAGCAAACTATCCTTGGGGCTAGGACTATCGGTATTACTGGGAATTGGGGCATCCCTGATTGGCCTACCCATGCAAACATTGATTCAACAACAAACCCCAGAAAGCTTGCGAGGTAAGGTCTTTGGCTTTCAAAACAACATCGTCAATATTGCCCTAAGTTTACCGTTGGCGATCGCGGGTCCCCTCACGGATGCCCTGGGACTCAGAGTGGTGCTGTGGCTAATTAGCATGATCGTCAGTATTGTCGGAGTCTGGGCATGGCATAGCACCCGTCGCGTCCTCCAAGACGCAATTTAGTTTTGGGTAATGGGTAACGGGTGATGGGTCATTGTCGATCAATAGATAATAGGTTACCCAATCACCCATTACCTATCACCCATTAGCTATTACCCATTACCCATTACCCATTACCAAATCGATTAAACTTATCCATACGATTAGAATTTACTAGGCTTGAGGGTGCGTGTTCAGTCACCGAAGCCGATATATTTAAGTTGAGGTTTTTTATAACCGTTCACATCCCCCATGGGAAAAGTTTTACGAGCGTAGCCCGCTTGTTCCTCCCCTGACGGGGAATGAACAGTGATGTATTTTCTACACTCGTCGTTATCTCGTCTTTATATAGCTACTCCATATAGCTACTCCGTTTAGCGTTTCACCCTACCCTGCTTAGGATCTATCACTATGGCGCTGATTGAAATTGGCAAGCAATTTGTGCGTGACCTAGAGAAGGCCGGAACTCTGGCTCTATATGTGCCCTTAGAAGGAGGGTTTGAAGGTCGCTACAATCGGCGGTTACAAATTGCAGGCTATACCACCTACAGCTTGACGGCGCGTGGTTTAGGGGATTTGTCCATGTACCTGACGGGCGTACATGGGGTACGGCCTCCCCACTTGGGCAAAAAGGACATTGGTAATGGTGCGGCTGTTGGTGATGTTTACTACATTCCGCCTATCCTGACCTATCGCCTCGCCACCCTGCCACCGAAGTCGAAGGGATTGGTGTTGTGGGTGTTGGAGGGTTATGTGCTGTCGCGCCAAGAATTGGAATATCTCTCTGTGTTGCCATCGATTGAGCCACGGGTGAAGGTGGCGATCGAAATGGGTGGGGCACGCTCCTGCACTTGGAAGCCCTTGGCGGATGTGTTGGCCATGTCCCAAGCGGGGTAACTCGGTGGCTGGGTGCCCAATTGTTCGCAGATTATTGTTTGTAGATTATTGTTCGTAGATTGTTCAATTCACCGATTGATCACAGGTTGAGAGCCGCGATCGCGGCTTTCACCAACTGGTAATACTGCGGTTCCGATACATTCACCGATTGGGCTGTCTCGCGACTGGTGCCCAGCAGCCCCATCCGTTGCCCTTGCTGCACCATCAACACCTGTCCCTGCGGGTCACGAATCCGCAACTCTTGCCGTGCATCGTCTCCGGTTGGGTCGATGTAGAGACCACAGGCATAGCGTTGATTGTTGTGGTCAAACGTGGCCTTTTGTTTGAGGCTAAGTCCATTGGTTTGACTGGCTGGCTGGGGCTGGGATTGTCGCGTTGGAGCTGCGGCTGTGGGTGTAGCGTGCCGGATGCCGATAATTTCTAACTCCACGCGGGTGTTGCCGTTCCAGGTATTATCCCGCAACCGATAGGCGATGTCGATCCGCTTCGGCAACGGACAATACTCGCCCCACCGCCACGCGATCGCCCGCAACTCCGCCTGTCCAGCCTCATCCGTCAGCACCAGCTTTAAGTGCCCACCGCGAATTTCCTTTTGCTCCAGCACCCGCACATTGGCTGTCCAAAACACGGGATCCGGGTTGTCGATGCCACAGGGATGCAGGGCGTTAATTTGCTGATACAGTTCCAAGTTAATTTGGTCGAGGGTCGCTTGGACATCCACCTGGATCAACGGTTTGAGGTGATGCAGTTCCAGGCATTGGTTGGCAAAGCTGGACAGGCGCGATCGCAAGGCATCCACCTGATCCGCCGCCAGGGAAAACCCGCCAGCGGCACGGTGTCCCCCATGCTTGGCTAACAAATCTTTGCAGAATTCCAACGCCTCAAACACATGGAATTCGGGAATGCTGCGGGCGGAACCACGAATGTGCGAGTCGGTCTCATAGGTGCCGATGAATACGGGCACGCCATAGCGTTCCACCAGACGGGAGGCGACAATGCCAATCACCCCATGGTGCCAGCCCGGTTGCACCACCAGTAGCACCCGATCCTGCCGTAAATCCCCCTCCCAGTTTTCGCACCAGGCGATCGCCGCCTGCTCAATCTCACGGCAAAGCTGCTGCCGTTGTTGATTGATCTGCTCACATTGCATCGCCCGCTCCAAGGCGATCCCGGCATCTTCGGTAATCAACAACTCAATCACCACCTGCGGGTCGCCAATCCGCCCCACGGCATTAATCCGGGGACCGAGGCGGAAACCGATGTCTTCGGGTTTGAGGGATTTGGTGGATTTAGAGGGAGTGGATGGTGGATGGTGGATGGTGGATGGTGAGGAGGGAGTGGATGTGGCGGATGGGTTGAGATCGGCTTGATTGGGTTGGGCAACTGCCGATTCCCCACTGCCGATTCCCAATTCCCGATTCCCCACTGCCTGATTCTCCTTCCCACTGACACCGGAGATTTGGATCAGGGCTTGAATGCCAAGGATTTGGGATTGGGGCAGGAGTTGTAAGCCTTGTTTGACCCAGCGGCGGTTGACTCCGGTGAGGGGGGCGAGGTCGGCGATGGTGCCGAGGGTGAACAGTTCCAGGAGCGCGTGGGAGAGGCGATCGCCCTGTCCCATTTGTTCCGCCAAGGTGAGGGCGAGGATGTAGGCGACCCCGACTCCGGCGACACCGCGATAGGGGGAGGTTTCGGCGATTAGTTTGGGGTTGAGGATGGCGTTGGCGGGGGGCAGTTCTGGCGG
>CAZJZR010000417.1:0-4358 GCA_964550475.1 uncultured bacterium | reverse complement strand
CCAACGGGCATATTCTATTCGCCCGGATGTATCCCCCAACTGTTGGATACGCCCGACGGTTGATTTTTCTTGCGTCTCAGGCACGAAAAATCAGCCGTTAAAACGTAACCGTTCACTCCCCGTCGGGGGAGGAACCAGCGGGCGTAGCCCGCAACACTTTTCTTATCGGGGGATGTGAACGGTTAGGTTAAAACAGTCTGTGGTGTTGCTGAATAGCAGGATGAATTGAAACGAAGTTTCAATTCATCCAACTCTTAACTCATCCCTAAATTCAGCAACGCCCAGTCTTTTAATTTGACAAGGCATTAGCCCAGCTTAGGAGACCTGTTGCAGATTCGGGACTGGCGGAAAAATCCCTGGTTCTAATTGAATTTGTGTTGCCAAATGTAGAGGTAATGGTTCTGCCGATGGAGTCACAGTCAGGCGCATGCCCCCTACGCCAATAGCCCTACAAGGTTATCGGTTGAAACACAAAATAATTGAGAGTCAGGTGGTGATTTGAGCCGCTGAATTCAACTGGTGAATTGACAGTTGGCAAGCGTACTGCGAACATCTCCGATTTATGTAGATTTGTCAATCCCTAGTCTTTTGATTAAAGGTAGTCCTTTATACTTCAAAATGCTTTTTGTCTTTTGTGCAGATGCCTGCGATCGCCATCTAATTACTGTGATTGCGGTCACAGCATCAGTTCTGCATCATAGAGGCTGAGATATTGATTCAATATGCATTTCTGTTTCTACAATCAGTTGTCCAGTGGCTGCAAAGATGGCCGGATTATCATCCGGTCTGATCTGAATTCAACCCATGAAAATCTGTATTTACACGAATTAGTCGTAGCAAAATACTACGGTTAAATCATCAAGTTACTGGGTCGGTGACGGTATTTTTAATACAATTTTCCCTTGCTCTCTTCTTTAACTTTCAGATATATCAATTTAAGATTCCGTAAATTTCAGGATGAAATGGCTGATTCTGAATCAAACCCTGTTAGTTTGCATATTAATTTGCGGAATACTGATTTCGGGCGATTCAAGTTCCGAATGATTAAGGGCACAGCATGATCCAGCTATGGCATGATGGCTGACTTCACATATGCACACCAACCTAAGGAGGTAATCTGCCATTGCCAATTGCCTGAAATCCTAGCGGAATAGTCAGCGATCGCTTACCACCCTAGGGCTGTAAACGATTCTCCGACCATCCACGGTCAACAGTTAAACTTGCCCAAAAAATTGTAACTTAAAACACACTATGCGAATTTTGGTCACAGGAGGGGCGGGATTTATCGGGTCGCACCTGATTGATCGCCTCATGGCAGCGGATCAAGAAGTCCTTTGCCTGGATAACTTTTACACAGGACATAAGCGGAATATTCTCAAATGGTTGGGACACCCTCGCTTTGAACTGATCCGTCACGACATTACCGAGCCAATTCGGTTAGAAGTGGATCAGATCTATCATCTCGCCTGTCCTGCATCTCCCATTCACTACCAATACAATCCCGTCAAAACGATTAAGACGAATGTGATTGGGACGATGCATATGTTGGGTTTAGCCAAACGAGTCAAAGCGCGGTTTTTCCTGGCCTCCACCTCAGAAGTGTATGGTGATCCAGAGGTGCATCCCCAAACTGAAGACTATCGCGGCAATGTTAACCCGATTGGCATTCGCAGTTGCTATGACGAAGGTAAACGAACCGCAGAAACCCTGGCGTTTGACTATCACCGTCAAAATAATGTGGATATTCGGGTG
This sequence comes from uncultured bacterium, assembly GCA_964550475.1. Taxonomy (GTDB): domain Bacteria; phylum Cyanobacteriota; class Cyanobacteriia; order CAIUCS01; family CAIUCS01; genus CAIUCS01. The sequence continues at coordinate 2,606 of CAZJZR010000417.1, read as the reverse complement.
GCTCGAATTTTCAACACCTACGGCCCTCGGATGTTAGAAAACGACGGGCGTGTGGTGAGTAACTTGGTGGTACAAGCCCTGAAGGGGATTCCCCTCACGGTCTATGGCAATGGCTCCCAAACCCGCAGTTTTTGCTATGTGTCCGATTTGGTCGAAGGGTTCATCCGGTTGATGAACAGCGATTATATCGGTCCCGTAAATCTGGGCAACCCAGAAGAGTACACGATTCTGCAATTGGCAGAAACGGTACAAAAAATGATCAATCCAGATGCCGCGATCAAGTTTGAACCGTTGCCCCAAGATGATCCGCGCCGTCGTAAACCGGATATCACCCGCGCCAAAACCTGGCTGGGGTGGCAGCCAACGGTACCGTTGCAAGAAGGGTTGGAAAAAACCATTGCCGATTTTCGTGAACGGTTGGCAAATACCCATTCCTACGCCCCGCCTGACGATTCCGCTTAACGACCTGACATCCCTGACCACTAGGGCTGCACCAGTTGGTCCATCTCTGTTCTACGTCTCTCCCATCTCTGTCCCATTGTCTTGAGGATTAACACCATGCGAGTTTGTGTCATTGGTACCGGTTACGTTGGTCTAGTGACTGGCGCGTGTCTTGCCCACATTGGTCACCACGTCATTTGCGTGGATAACAATGAGGAAAAGGTCAAATTAATGAAATCAGGGCAGTCTCCCATCTATGAACCAGGGTTGACTGAAATCATGCGTTCTGCTGCGGACAAGGGATTGCTGGAATTTACCAGCGATCTGCAAGCTGGGGTACAGCATGGTGACATTTTGTTTATTGCTGTGGGTACACCACCGTTGCCCACTGGGGAAAGCGATACTCGTTACGTGGAAGCTGTTGCACGCGGCATTGGTGCTCATCTGAGCAGCGGATATAAGGTGATTGTTAACAAGTCCACCGTGCCCATTGGTTCCGGTGACTGGGTGCGGATGATTGTGCTGGATGGTGTGGCAGAACGGCAAAAGGCGTTGGTCACGGCTGGCGGTAGTAGCGGTGAAGCCGATCTGACCCAAGTCAATTTTGATGTGGTGAGTAACCCAGAATTCCTGCGCGAAGGTTCTGCGGTCTATGACACCTTCAACCCCGATCGCATCGTCTTGGGTAGCAATAATCCCAAGGCGATCTCCATGATGCAAGAACTGTATGCGCCGATTGTGGAGCATAAGTACGGCGAAGATCCCACCCTGCCCCCCGTGCCCGTCGTAGTCACCGACTTGAGTTCGGCAGAAATGATCAAATATGCCGCCAACGCCTTCTTGGCCACCAAGATTAGCTTTATTAATGAAGTGGCGAATATCTGCGATCGCGTCGGGGCTGATGTCACCCAAGTCGCCAAGGGGATCGGCTTAGACTCCCGGATTGGTGGCAAATTCCTGCAAGCGGGGATCGGCTGGGGTGGTTCCTGCTTCCCCAAAGACGTGTCCGCCCTCGTCCACACTGCTGACGACTACGGCTACGATGCCCAACTGCTGAAGTCAGCCATCTCCGTCAATAAGCGGCAACGGTTAATCACCGTCGAGAAACTGCAACAGGTGTTGAAGATTCTTAAGGGTAAAACCGTCGGTCTGCTGGGCTTAACCTTCAAACCCGACACCGATGATATGCGCGATGCCCCCGCCCTCGACCTGATCGAAAACCTGAATCGCTTGGGTGCGAAGGTCAAAGCTTACGACCCGATTGTGTCTCAAACCGGCTTACGCCATGGCCTCAGCGGCGTAATTGTAGAAACTGACCCCGAACGCTTGGCCGATGGCTGTGACGCGCTGTTGTTGGTGACGGATTGGCAGCAATTCCTCAACCTGGATTACGCCAAAATGGCTGGCCTCATGCACACCCCAATCATGATTGATGGTCGTAACTTCTTGGATCGGCAAGCCATTGAAGCGGCAGGATTCCGTTATCTGGGCATCGGTCGCTCCTAATCATCTGTCTGCCTAGTAGTGATGGAACCATCACTGCTAGGTCAGCACAAGCTGAAAATTCGATTAAACGGTTGAGGTGGTCTGTGCCTAGTGCAGACTACCTCAACTCTTTAGTCTGGATTATTCACGCCAATTTATCGGCTGTCTGGTTTGGCGGATGTATAGGGGCATTTCACCCCTGCGTCCATGTTTTTCGTCTGATCATTCTCAAATCGCCCATTCAAATCTGAATTGGTGCAGCTTCACCCCATTGGTAGGACTATCCAAACCATTGCACACAGGTGTTCGGCGGTCGCCAATTGCAGGACTGTTCCTATTCAGGGTGGGCTTGGCAAAGCGGTTCTAGAGAGGCTATTATGAATATCATTTTCTTGTGGGACAGGAATACTAAACCGCGTCCATCTTGAGAACTGGAGTTGTTTCAACAAAGTTAGTAAGCTGAACTGAACATCTACAGCAGTTGAGCACAACGCAATGTTGACCGTGAATTTGGCACGGTGGCATCACAGTCCTGAACATTTGCGGGAAGAGGCTCTAACAGCCAACCATCCTCGCACCAGAGAACGATTGTTAGCCCTCTACGAAATCACTCAAGGTAAAAATTCCACGCAAGTCGGACGGGACACAGGCCGTAATCCTCAAACCATCATGGACTGGGT
>CAZJZR010000416.1:0-4361 GCA_964550475.1 uncultured bacterium | reverse complement strand
TCACTCATCACCATCCACCATCCACCATCCACCCACCCTCCCACCCTCCCACTCACTCACCCCTCCTCTTGCGGTAAGCTTTTGGAGGGGCGCGATCGCCCTGCCTAATCTCTTCATCCTGTCCTCTTGTCTTCGATTGCCCATGCGGATTGCCCTATTTACTGAAACGTTTCTGCCTAAAGTTGATGGCATTGTCACCCGTCTTAAGTACACCGTTGAGTATTTGCAACGGTTTGGCGATGAGGTACTCGTCTTTTCGCCTGATGGGGGGTTGTCGGAATATAAGGGGTCACGGATTTGTGGGATTCCAGGATTTCCGCTGCCGCTGTACCCGGAGTTGAAGCTGGCTCTGCCGCGTCCTTCGATTCGCCAAGAGTTGGAACGGTTTCAGCCGGACTTAATCCACATCGTTAATCCGGCTGTGTTGGGGTTGGGTGGGTTGTATTTCAGTAAAAGTTTAGACCTGCCGTTGGTAGCTTCCTATCACACCCACTTGCCCAAGTATCTGGAGCATTACGGGCTGGGGATGTTGGAAGGGTTGCTGTGGGAATTGATTAAGGCGGGGCATAATCAGGCGGAACTGAACCTGTGTACTTCGACAGCGATGGTGGATGAGTTGCGCGATCGCGGCGTGGAACGGCTGGACTTGTGGCAACGGGGGGTGGATACAGAACTGTTCCATCCTGAACTCACCTGCCAACAAATGCGCGATCGCCTCACCCAAGGCAATCCCACTGATCCGCTGTTGCTGTATGTGGGACGGTTGGGAGCGGAGAAAGAAATCGACCGGATTAAACCGATTTTGGACAGCATCCCCAATGCCCGTCTGGCTTTAGTGGGGGATGGCCCCTATCGCCAAGAGCTAGAAAAAATCTTTGCAGGCACCCGCACCCATTTTGTCGGGTATCTGATGGGCAAGGAATTAGCCACGGCCTTTGCCTCTGCCGATGCCTTCATCTTCCCATCCCGTACCGAAACGTTGGGGTTGGTGTTGCTGGAAGCGATGGCGGCGGGCTGTCCAGTGGTGGCGGCGCGTTCTGGGGGCATTCCCGACATTGTGACCGATGGCGAAAACGGCTATTTGTTTGATCCAGCCGATGACCGGGGGGCAATTACCGCCACCCAACGGCTGTTAGCCAACGCCAAGGAACGAGATCTCCTGCGCCAAAAAGCGCGTCAAGAGGCGGAGCGGTGGAGTTGGCACGCGGCAACGCGCCAATTGCAAGGGTATTACCAAGCGGTGGTATCCAGCCGCATGATCCGAGCCGCCTAACCCGGATTATCCACGACCATTGACCGAAAAATCTCCAACCCAACACCATCGGGAAACTGTCTGTCGTGTCGTCCTGGTTAAGGGAGTTGCGGAAAAATAATATCCCCGTGATAGGCGTAGGGACACGGCATTGCCGTGTCCCTACAGGTAGCGGTGTGGGTACATTATTAATCTGCACATCCTTAAGGGCGAATGGCCATTCGCCCCTACTCACCCACACACCCACACACCCACTCCATCCACCACTCCCCCCTACCGCAAATGCTGTTCCATCAGCGTTACTAACCGTTTCAGTTGGATCGGTTTGGGCAGGTAGTCCGTTGCTCCGGCGGCAAGGCAACGATCGCGATCGCTGTCCTTGGTTAGGGCGGTGACGGCAATGATTGGGATGGTGGTGCAGTCGGGCAGGGCGCGGATTTGGCGGATCGCTTCTAACCCGTCGATTCCCGGCATTTGGATATCCATCAAAATCAGGTCAGGGGACTGGGCTTGGGTGAGGGCGATCGCATCTGCCCCATCCCGTGCCACCACTAAGGCATACCCCTTTGCTGTCAGATAGGCTGACATCGTGCCAAGATTCGCCTCATTATCTTCCACCAACAGGATCAGGGGCATTTTCTGGACGGTTAGTGTGGCTGGAGCGGTGGCGGAATCACTGGTGGGTGCGGCATCTGGGATCTGGCTGGCGCGAATGTAGGGCAGAGTCAGCGTGAAACAACTACCCACCCCCTCTTCGCTGGTCAGGTCTACCCTGCCGCCATGCAATTCCACCATCTGTTTCACCAGCACCAACCCCAGCCCCGTCCCGGTATATTTGCGGTTGAGGGCACTGTCGATTTGAACAAATGGCTGAAACAGTTTTTCTATATTGGCGGCAGAAATGCCAATCCCAGTGTCTATGACGCTGATTTGGAAGTAGTCCTGAGCCGTTCGCTCCGGTTCAGGTGGCGACAGGGACGGTGGCGACGGGGACGATAGGGTTGGCAACGACACCGCCAAGGTAACCAATCCACCCTCTGGGGTAAATTTAACTGCGTTGGTGAGTAAATTAATTAACACCTGACAGATGCGACGTTCATCTAGCAACAGGTACGATGCGGGGGGGGAGGGGAGTTGGAGCCGGAGTTGAACCCGTTTTTTCAGAGCCTGTTGTTTAACAAAGTTGAGGCTAGTTTTGCACAAACTCCCGATCTCCGTCGGTTGGATGTCCAATTCCGTCTGCCCAGACTCAATTTTCGCCACATCCAGGATCTCGTTAATCAAGGAGAGCAGATGGTTGGCACTGCGCTCAATTGTGCTGAGGGAGGCGATCTGAGAGTCATTCAGGTCACCAAATAGCTTATCCTGCAACACTTCAGCCATGCCCAGAATGGCATTTAGGGGAGTGCGGAGTTCGTGGCTCATGTTGGCCAAAAATTCATCTTTCAGCCGCGTCATCCGCATCAGTTCCAAGTTGGTTTGCTGCAAGGCAAGTTCCGCCTGTTTGCGATCGCTGATATCAAAATTCACGCCAATCATCCGTTTTGCAGTGCCCTGTGCGTCCTGAATTACCATACCGAACGCCTTAATGACGTGAATGCTGCCATCGGGATGGATGGTGCGATATTCGGTGTCATAGCTCGCTTCCCCAGCGATGGCTTGTTGAATCGCCTGCTGAAGCGGTTGGTGATCGTCGGGATGGAGGCTGTTTAACCACAGGTCATAGCTGGGCGCACTCCCCGGCATATAGGGCAGCCCATGCAGCAGGTATTGCCGTTGATCCCAAATGACGTGGTTAGTTTGCAAATCCCAATCCCAACAGCTAATTTCCGCCGACTCTAAGGCTAAGGAGAGCCGTTCGGATAGCCGTTGTAGCTGTTCCGTCCGTTCAGCGACCTTGGCTTCCAATTCCTGATTCAGCCGTTGCAAAGCCAGTTCGGCTTGTTTGCGATCGCTGACATCGCGAATGATCAGCAGCACCTCATCCTGACCATAACCAATGGCCCGCAGTTCTTCGTATTGCGTTCGCTCACCGATCGGAATCGCTTGCTCGGCTATCTGCAACTGCTGGGTTGCCAATGTTTGTTGGATCACCCGCATTTGCTGGTCTGCAATCTCTGGCGGCAGCGATTCACGGATCGATTTGCCTAGGTGCTCATTGGGAAACAGGTTGAAATCGCGAGGGGTGATGAACTCCAAATACTCTCCTGCCGCGTTGACCCGCACCAACAGGTCGGGAATGGCAGTGAGGATGGCGCGGTTATTGGCTTCGCTTTGGCGCAGGTTGCTCTCCGCCTGCTTGCGATCGGTGATATCTCGGATGATCACCAGCAGTTCCTCGGCATTGATAGGGCTGATCCGCACCTCTTCCCAGCGCAGTTCACCATCAATCTCCAGTTGTTGTTCGTAAGTTTGTACCGTTTGGCTGATTATGGCCTGCTGAAGCATCTCTAGGCGTTGTTGAGCCAAGGGTGCAGGTAATAGATCGGCGGCTGTATACGGTTCCGTGGGGTCTGCGGGTAACAAGATTCGCTTGACCGTTTCCCCACTCAGCATTTCTAAAAAATAGCCCTGATTATCCACCCGAATTAGTAAATCGGGGATGGCTTTGATGATGGCCTGTTGGGTGGCTGTGCTGGCGGCTAGTTCCCGGTTCCGTGTCTGCATTTCAGCGATCAATTCGGCGTTGAAGCTTTGCAGATTCTTGTATAACGTCGCCTGTTGGATGGCGATCGCCACCTGCACGGCTAATTCTTGCAACAACTCCACATCCGTCGTTAGCCATTGACGCGGAGCCTGACATTGATGGGCAATCAATAGTCCCCACAGATCGGTGGATCCATTGGCCAACAGAATCGGGACTACCAAATTCGCTCTTACCTGAAACTGGGCCAACAGGTCGCGATGGCAATCGCTGAGGTTAGCACTGTCCACATCATTGCAGACAAAGACCTGCCCCTGTCTGTACTGGCTACCCACATTGGTCTGAAAACAGGTATCGACAATCTGCATATTCAAGCTAGATTGCCAAGAGCCAATCAGGGCTTCGGCGACCACCGTACCGCTCATGTCGGGGTTGAATTGGTAAATCACCACGCGATCGGCGGCT
>CAZJZR010000415.1:0-4370 GCA_964550475.1 uncultured bacterium | reverse complement strand
TGCGGAAAAATAATATCCCCGTGATAGGCGTAGGGACACGGCAATGTGTCATCAGATGTAAGGTCATGCCTCCAGATGTGACGCAAAGCCAGCCCCCTCTGGTTGAGTTCCGCGAGGTGTAGGGGCAGGTTTAGCCGAGAAACTTTCGCTACGATTGTTAATTTGACGGCAAAACCTGCCCCTACGCAGATCTATCGCTGTGGTTTAGATCTACCAAACGAACCGTTAACCTTTGGGAGGGGTATGACTAATGGGCGACGTTAGGGGGTTAACTATACAGCCGATGACACAATGCCGTGTCCCTACAGGTAGCGGTGTGGGTACTTTATTTATTTGCAGATCCCTAACTCCCCCTAACTCCGATGCCAGCGAGTTACGCCACCGGGTTGATCGATCAGCGTAATACCGTGGCTTTGCAACAGATCACGGAGGCGATCGCTCTCTGCCCAATTTTTAGCTTGCCGCGCCTCCTGCCGTTGTTGGATCAAGGCTTCCACCTCCTCATCCCGCAACACTGCATCTTCTTCGCTGTGGACGACTTCTGGCTTCGCTTCCAAGCCCAGCACCTGAGCCAAGCACACCAAGGTTTGCCACTTTTCGCGCAACAGTAAGGGATCGGTAGCAGTCTTGCCTTCGTGAATCAACAGATTGCCCTCACGCCGCAGATCCTTCGCCAGTTCAAACAAAACCGCCAACGCCCCAGAGGTGTTGCAGTCATCATCCATCGCCGTTTGGAAGGCTTGCACAGTCTCGCTAGCCCGGTCAATTCGCATATTAGCGGGATTGCCAAAGTCCGCATCAGTCAAATCCGGCCACTTCAGCCGCATCCCCGACTGATAGCCAAACATCAACCCTTCCTTCAGCGTGAACCAACTGCGTTCCGCCGAGGCGATCGCCTCATCGGTAAAGTCAATCGGCTTGCGGTACTGCGCCTGAAGCACAAACAACCGCAACACCATCGGATTAATCTTGCCGTGATCTAATAGATGGCGGATGGTGGTGAAATTGCCCAAGGACTTGGACATTTTTTCGCCGCTGACATTGACAAAGCCATTGTGTAACCAATAGCGGGCTAAGGATTGACCATAGGCCGCTTCCGACTGGGCAATTTCATTTTCGTGGTGGGGAAACACCAAATCCGACCCGCCGCAGTGAATATCAATCGACTCGCCCAGACAATGCTGCACCATAGCCGAGCATTCAATGTGCCAACCGGGACGACCCGACCCCCACGGCGATTCCCAAGCCGGTTCCCCTGGTTTGGCCTGTTTCCACAGGGCAAAGTCAAACGGGTCTTTTTTCTTCTGCCCATCGGGATCATCGCCATCAACCCGCCCAGACGCGCCCGCCTGCATCTCATCAAACTTACGCCCCGACAACTTGCCGTATTCCGGAAACTGCCGCACCGCATAGTACACATCCCCATCCACCGCATAGGCGTAGCCCGCCTGCTCCAGTTGGTGAATTAACCGCTTAATCCCATCCAACATATGGGTGGCGCGGGGGTATTCGTCCGCTGGCAACACATTTAGCCGCGCCATGTCTTCAAAGTAGGCCGCTGTAAACTTCTCCGACACCGCTTGCATGGTCGAGCCTTCCGCCTTGGCGCGGTTGAGGATTTTGTCATCAATGTCGGTGAAGTTCTGTACATAGTGCACCGCATACCCCAACCATTGCAAATACCGCCGCACCACATCCCAGACAATGTACGAACGAGCATGACCCAAGTGGCAATAGTCATACACCGTCACCCCACAGCAATACATCTTCACCTGCCCCGGTGTTAGGGGTTCAAAGGTTTCTTTGCGACGGGTGAGGGTGTTGTAGAAGGTAAGGGGCATGGGGGAGGGGAGAGAGTGATGAGTGGATGGTGGATAGTGGATGGTGAATGGTGAATGGATGTGGGGGCGTGGGTGATCTCTGGCTGCGTGTTCTGGTGGCTGAGCGGAGCCGAAGCTAGAGGGTGGATGGTGGATAGTGGACGGTGGATAGACGGGAGTGAGTGGGTGAGTGGGGAATGTTCCGGTGGCTGAGCGGAGCCGAAGCCAGGGTTGGTCAGATGAGCTTTATTTATGGTACTGCTAGGCGATCGCGATGGGGACGTGATCGCTAGAGGACAACTATCCACCCCACCATAACCATCGGTCATCATACCAACATCAACGACCAATTCCCCCTAACCCATTCATCCCTACTCACTCACCACTCATCACCACTCCGCCACATCACATCCGCCACCCGACACACTTGCACCATTTCCGCCACATCGTGCACTCGCACCATGTCAGCTCCACCCGCGATCGCGGCACAACAGGCAGCGGCAGTACCCCAAACCCGTTCAGTCGGTTGGGGTTGGTTGAGGATGTGGCCAATAAAACTTTTGCGCGAGGGGCCGACTAAGATGGGACAGCCTAAGGCCGCGAACTGGGGTAAGTGTTGGAAAATGGCAATATTCTGCTCATAGGTTTTGGCAAAACCAATGCCGGGATCAACCATGAGCTGGGCGTGGGGAATGCCATGGGCGATCGCCGCCTGAATCCGCTGCTCCAGAAATCCATAAATCTCTCCAATTAAGTCGCTGTAGTCGGTGAGTTGTTGCATGGTTTTTGGGGTGCCTCGGATGTGCATCAACATCAGCGGCACCTGTAAACGGGCGATCGCCCCCAACATCTCCGACTCAAAGGTGGCAGCGGAAATATCATTAATCACATCGGCTCCAGCGGCGATCGCGGCCTCTGCCACCGCCACACGGGTGGTATCAACGGAAATTGGGATGGTGAGGGGTGGATAGGCATCTGTCCCCTGACGAATCGCTTGGATCACCGGGATTACCCGCTCTAATTCCTGATCGAGGGAAATCGTGGCGGCTCCTGGTCGGGTGGACTGCCCGCCAATATCCAACAAATCGGCTCCAGCGGCTACCATCTGGTGTGCCTGGGCTAATGCTGCCTCCACAGTGGTGAACTTGCCGCCATCACTAAAGCTATCCGGTGTCACGTTCAACACGCCCATCACATAGGTGCGTTGTCCCCACAGGAACACGACATCTCGAATCTGCCAAGGCTCTGGAGCGGTAGGACGGGGCACATTGGCTTGGGGATTGGCGATAGACAACGGGAACGAGGGCATAAGGTGCAAGAGTTAAAGATTAAAGATTAAAGATTGAGATTAAGCTTGGGGTAATTGAGCTTGGGGTAGCAGTTCCGGGGTGAGAGGGAGCGGCTAACTGTTGGTAATGACAGGTTGAAACAAGCGCGACTAGCCATTCGTCCCCATCAAAGGCGTTGTAAAAAGGCGTTGTAAAAATATAACCTCATGGGGTCAAGACGCTTCTACGCTGATGGTGAGAACATGGATCGACAGACGGTAGACTCGATCGCAGCTTCACAGCCAGGGAGATAAACGCATGACAGTAATTGCGGTGATTGACTATGACATGGGTAACCTCCACTCCGTCTGCAAAGGATTGGAGATCACCGGAGTCACGCCCAAGGTAACCGACTCGCCCCAGGAATTGGCTCAGGCCGACGCAGCGGTGTTGCCAGGGGTTGGTTCCTTTGATCCCGCCATGCAACACCTGCGATCGCGCCACTTAATCACCCCAATTCATGACTTCATCGCCACAGGCAAACCCTTTTTGGGCATTTGTTTGGGCTTACAAATTTTGTTCGATCGCAGCGAAGAAGGTCAAGAACCGGGCTTGGGGATCATTCCTGGCACCGTGCGCCGCTTTCGCTCCGAACCGGGTTTAACCATCCCCCACATGGGCTGGAATCAGTTGGAACTGACCCAACCCGACTTGACACTGTGGCACGATTTACCCGGCTCTCCCTGGGTTTATTTTGTCCACTCCTACTATGTCGATCCGATTGATCCCGCTGTGACTGCCGCCGCCACCACCCACGGCAGCCAACGGGTCACTGCCGCGATCGCCTGTGCCGGAAACCCCAACCAACCCACCAATAAAAACCTGATGGCGGTCCAGTTCCACCCCGAAAAATCCTCCGACAGTGGCCTAAAACTGCTGGCTAATTTCGTCAACCAAATCCGCACAGCAGAAATGGTAGGTAATAGGTGATGGGTAATGGGTAATGGGTAGGGTTGTTTGGGCAATTACATCGTGGTTGCGGCATGGATACTTTATTTGCAGAATTTGCAGATCCCTAACGCCCTCCCCCACCTACCAAATCACGCAACAAACCCAGTACCCATTACCCATTACCCATCACCAATGACCAATTACCAAAACCCCAATGAAAATTTAACTAAAAATTTAGAATGTAACAAAATGCAACGTATAATTAACAGTGAAATATTCAATTTGCAGGGCACAACCATCACATGCGAGTTGCGATCGCGGGAGGCGGGCT
>CAZJZR010000414.1:0-4377 GCA_964550475.1 uncultured bacterium | reverse complement strand
ATTGAAACTTCGTTTCAATTCATCCAACTCTTAGCTCATCCCTAAATTCAGCAACATCAAAGGAGGACTGGGGTCGCCAGCGAGCAATCAGCAGGGTTCGGGCTAATAAAAATCCCAAAAGCGCGATGATTAATCGTTCCCAGTTCCCTCCGACGATGAAATACAAGGACAGAAGTGCCACACTCAGCCGACCGATGCCGCTGCCAACCATCAGCAAGACGGGATGTTGAGTGCGCGTCAAGTGTTGCACTGTGAACCACAAACAACTGAAATAAAAGATGCCTAAAACAAAGCCGAGAAGAAATACAAATAAATCAGGTAATAGGGTATGGAACAAAACATTCATAGGGGTGCTCCATAAACAAGAAAATTGCAATTTAGATCATGATTTTCAACCGATTCAAAATCTGTAAAACATCATGAAGTTCATTGCGTCGTCGATTTAAAGAAAAGTCTTCTGAAAAACTGTATTGTTGATTTTGCAATTTCACAAACATAGAATAGGCACCATGACTCACCAGCCCAAACGTTGGCAATTCTGGACTGGGATTAGCGAACATATACGCCAAGGCTTGGGGCAAAGCCACATCAATGCTGAAGGAGGTTCGTTTCGCTTCTACCAAAACAATCCAAAGATGCTCTTGCACAATCAAACTATCAATTCGTCCTTGATAGAGTTTGTCCTCCTCGTCGGCAATTTCAATTTGGATTGAGGCTTCTGAGCGCAAACGGAAGGGATGATCATAAAAGCCCGCCAGTTCCAGCAAGGGCGCGATAACAATGAAATTCACGGCTCCTTCGAGTAAATGCCCAAACTGTCGATGGTAGAGATAGCGTTGTTTAATCAAATCGAGACGTTGCTGTTCTGCGATCGTCAGGGAAGGTCGATCCACTGTCCATTCTGTGAAAAAATCTGGATCTGGACGGAACGATAATCCAAACCGAGCCTCTACTTCTGCAAGGCTGTCAATATAATCGGTAATTGCCAGAGATCGCGTCATCTTATTTCACCCGATTAGCTCTATAGCGGTTTGCATATTTATGAGGCACAGTCGATAAATTAGAACTCCCACTGAGTAAGGGATTGAGTGGTGTGGGCATCACCCACACCACCGCAAGCGGCTATATCTCATTCTAAGAAGCATCATCGTCGTTGCTCCTGCTGAATCCAGTACCAGGCATTCCAGCAGCCCAACACAACCCCGACAAAGAGTAACATCAGCGTCCAGGAATACGGGCTGGGAAAGCGTTGATCAATCCAAAGTCCGAGGGCAATGCCCAACAACGTTGGCACCATCACCGACCAGCCCACCATGCCAAACAAACCCAACCCAGCCCAAATGCTGCGATCGCCCTCCTGCCGCGATTGAACTTTTTGCTTTGATTTTTGGCTCACGTGCCGTTCAAATGCAGTGTGATCAGAATTCGATGGCTTCGGCTTTAGCGGATCAGGTGATTTCATGGGAGCCTCCCAGTTCCATAAACTCGCGCACAAAGCTGGTTTCCAGTCGTGCGAGCGTACTGCGTGCCTGTCGTTCCTGCTCATCCAGTTGGCGAAACTGTTGCTGTACCGTTTGGTGTAGGGTTTCGAGATCGACCCCTCGCACGGCACTCCTGACGGAAACCCAGACCATTGTTCCTTGCTTGACCAAAATGCCTTCATCGATCGCCAAAAAGATTTCCTCCCCTGTCTCTGACTCGAAGGACAAAATGCCAGGGACTAACGCCGCAACCCAATCCACATGCTGAGGCAAGAGACAAAAAGCACCCTGTTCGCCCTCGGCAGTGACTTTCGTCACCCGCTCGTCGATCAACACATTGGTCGGTTGCATCACTTTGAGCTGCATCATCGGGTTGCCTCCTCGATGTTGCCAATCATGTAGAGGGCACTTTCGGGATAGTCCGCAAAGTCATCATTGAGAATGCGATCGCACCCCTCCAATGCGGCATCCAGCCTCACCAATCGCCCTGGTTTGCTGGTAAATTGCTCGGTGGAAAAGAAGGGCTGAGTCAAAAACCGCTCCAGACGGCGGGCGCGGTAGACGATCTGGCGATCACTAGCTGAGAGTTCTGCCATTCCCAGCATGGCGATCATATCTTTGAGTTCTTCGTAGGTTGCCAGGGTTTGTCGGACTGCCAGGGCAATTTCATAATGGCGCGTTCCCGCGATCGCGGGCATTAACATTTTTGAACTCGATCGCAGCGGATCCACGGCGGGATAAAAACCTTCGCTGGCGCGTTTGCGAGAAAGCACGATCGCAGCGGAAAGATGCCCAAAGGTATGCACCGCCGCCGGATCGGTAAAGTCATCCGCAGGCACATATACCGCCTGCACCGAGGTAATCACCCCAGTGGTGGTACTGGTAATTCGTTCTTGTAATGCCGCCAATTCCGTTGCCAAGGTCGGCTGATAGCCCACCCGCGACGGCAATTCCCCCATCAAGCCCGACACTTCCTGCCCCGCCTGGATAAACCGAAAAATATTGTCAATCAGCAGCAAGACATCCTGATGCGCGTCATCCCGAAAATATTCCGCCATCGTCAGTGCAGCGTGCCCCACCCGGAAGCGGGCACCGGGCGGCTCATTCATCTGCCCAAACACCATCACCGTTTGATCCAACACGCCAGCCGTCTGCATCTCGCGGTAGAGTTCTTCCGCTTCGCGATTGCGCTCACCAATGCCGCAAAACAGGCTGATCCCCTGATGCTGACTCACCATGTTGTGGATCATTTCCGTAATCAGCACCGTTTTGCCAACTCCTGCCCCCCCAAACAGTCCGGCTTTGCCGCCCCGCTCGATCGGAGCCAGGACATCAATCACTTTGATGCCTGTTTCCAGAATTTCCGATTGCGTGGATTGGTTTATTAGCGGCACCGCCGATTGATGAATCGATCGCCATGTCACCTCTGTCAACGGTTCTCGCTTGTCGATGGGGGTGCCAAATACGTTAAACATGCGCCCCAATAGCGATCGCCCCACCGGCACTTCTAAGGAATGCGCCAGGTCAATCACGGGTGCTCCCCGCGCCAACCCGGATGTGGAAGTCAGCGCAATTCCCCGCACCATCTCTGCGTTGACATGCGCCACCACCTCCACAATCACCTTGCCATCCTCCCCGGCATTGAGCCGATTGAGATAACTGGGTAATCGCTGTGGGAAAACCGCATCCACGACACTCCCCCGGACTGAAACGACAGTCCCCACATTCCTGAGTGGGTGGGTGGACGTGAGCATGGGTGTCAGGCTCCTAAAGTGTTAAACCGTGGGAGATGCACGATCGCGCGTTAGCCGGAAATTTGGCAGCGGGGATCGCGCAGACTGGCTTTCTGTGGCTCTCGGGGAAACCAAAAAGCGGTACGTTTACAAATACCGACTAGCATCAGCATCACGGGCACTTCGATTAACACCCCCACAACCGTTGCCAGGGCAGCACCCGAATTTAAACCAAACAACGTGACAGCGGTGGCGATCGCCACTTCAAAATGGTTGCTGGCTCCAATCATTGCTGCCGGAGCGGCATCCTCATAGGACAGCTTGAGTTTCAGAGCCGCAACATAGCCAATCCAGAAAATAAAATTGGTTTGAATAAATAACGGCACCGCAATCAGCACAATATGCAGTGGATTGTTGACAATCAACTCACCCTTAAAGGCAAACAGCAGGATCAGGGTAATTAGCAACGCTGAAATCGCTACTGGATCAAGGTATTTCAAAAACTGGGTTTCAAACCAATCCTGCCCCTTATGCCGCAAAATCCAGTAGCGGCTATAGACTCCACACAACAATGGCAGCCCCACATAAATCAAGACCGACAGCACGATCGTCGCCCAGGGCACGGATAAGTTGCTAGCCGACAACAACAGCCGACCCAGGGGGGCATACAAAAACAACATGGTCAAGGAATTCACGGCCACCATCACCAGCGTCAATCCCTGATTGCCAAAGGAGAGATACCCCCACATCAAGACCATGGCTGTGCAGGGGGCAATTCCCAACAGAATGGTGCCAGCAATGTAAGAGGTGATCAGAGAAACTTCTTGGCCATGAATCAGTTCGGTGCCTGTAATCAGGGGCTTGAACACCCAGCTCAGAAAAAATTGGGCAATCACCAACATGGTGAAAGGCTTGATCATCCAGTTGACCACTAGGGTCAGCAGGACGGGTTTGGGGGTACGAAATGCGCGATCGATCTGGGTAAAATCAATTTTCACCATGATCGGGTACATCATGAAAAACAGGCAGATGGCGATCGGAATCGAAACCTGGTAAATGCTCATGGCATCGAGGGCGACAGCGATACCCGGAAATCCTCTCCCTAGAGCAATTCCCACTAAAATACACAGAAAAACCCAAAGGGTGAGATAGCGTTGAAATAG
>CAZJZR010000413.1:0-4386 GCA_964550475.1 uncultured bacterium | reverse complement strand
GGTAGTTTTTGACGTAACATCGGCCTCGATCGCCAAATCCGGGGGTGGGTCTTGGCTCATGTCCATGCGGAGGCGATCGCGGACTCGCTCAGCATTCTGGATATAAAAACAGGTGTCGGGTTCCAACCCTGCTTGCTTTAGCTTTTTGAAGGTTGTGGAGCCAAAATCTTCCCAGGCGCGTTCTTCAGCATCCAGGATGGTCGTAACAATGTAACCAATAATCCGATGTGGACGTTCATGGGCAGGTAATGGCGACATCAGTTCTAACACCCCTTGGCAATAGTTAATCCGAGGCACTCGACGGTCTTCCCCCAACTCCAACAGCAGGGCTTCATACTGCTCCCAGGTCACATCTGTAATCAGCACGTGACTGCCGGGGGACAAGTTCAGATTTTTAAGGGCAATGCTGACGGGGGTGGTCACTAACATGAGGTCAGTCCTCACTCTTTAATTCAATTGTTTAAATTCAATTGTTTAAATTCAATTGTTGAGACGGGGCACTTGTTGAAACGGGCGTTAGTTGAGACGGGCGTTATTAGTTCGGATCGGTTGTTAACACAATACAGTCCATAACGGCAATTCCAAGTGCCACAATTGCAAATTCAGCCAAAATTTTGTCAAGCCCAGCATCGTAAAGTTTTATTTCAATCTACCGGAAAGTACAGGTTGAGAATGGTGTCGCGATCGCCGCACCCATGGAGGGAAAGTGTTACGGTATGAGCATCCCAAGCAGACAACGGCATTTTGCTGAAAACGAGAAAAATTCTGAAAAATCCCTGCAAATCACTTTCACAGGGTATTGTGTATCAGAAAGCACAAAAAAACGGTTCTGACTTAGTTTAAGTGTTGTAACGTCAACAATTGATTACAGGAACTCAAGCCATCGGCCAAGGTCTAGACCTGATCAGACACATCTTGGGATTTGCGAGCCTTGGATTTGCGAGACCTAGATTGGCAGTATCTAGAGCAATATCTAGAACTGTGCTAAGGTCACCATTCACATTCTCCCCAGTTCAGCGGGGTCTGGGCTACGCCCATATTTCCCCTAGGAGTGAGTGAACAGTTACAGGGTGGGAGTTGAACTGTAATCCTTGAAATGTGCTTAATTGTCTACAGAATGCGTATTTCAGTCATGCTGGACTGTGGTTCTGCGGTTCTCAAGGCGTAACCTCAGCATTGCTTGGAATGTTGACAATCCCTCCAGTTACACTGATAAGGTTTAACTTGGCCAGCGGATTCGCTTTACAGAGTAGTCAGTTAGTCAGTAATCAGTTGGGTTGGGAGTGGGTCTGGAGGATATGATTTTAACGCAGGATCAACCGCTGGCAGCCGTGTTTCGTCAACTGAGTGGGGGCGGCTTTCCTCCCGTTGTCGAATCCTTCGATCGCGGCAAAACCATCTTTTTCCCTGGGGATCCTGCCGAACGGGTGTACTTCCTACTCAAAGGTGCGGTTAAGCTCTCGCGGGTCTATGAAGCAGGGGAAGAGATCACCGTCGCTTTATTACGGGAAAATAGCGTGTTTGGGGTGTTATCCCTAATTACGGGGCATCGGTCCGATCGCTTCTACCATGCCGTTGCCTTCACCCCGGTGGAATTGTTATCAGTGCCCATTGAACACATGGAAAAAGCTCTGAAAGCCAATCCAGAATTATCAATGGTCTTACTGCAAGGGTTATCATCCCGGATTTTGCAAACGGAAATGATGATCGAAACCTTAGCGCATCGGGATATGGGTTCCCGATTGGTTAGTTTTTTGTTGATTTTGTGCCGCGATTTTGGCACCCCCGGCACCGATGGCATCACCATTGATTTGAAACTATCCCACCAAGCGATCGCTGAAGCGATCGGCTCCACCCGCGTCACAGTCACCCGCCTATTGGGCGACCTCCGCCAAGAAAAAATGATCTCGATTCATAAGAAAAAAATAACGGTACATAATCCGGTTACACTGAGTCAGCAGTTTACGTGATGGTCGATGGGGAAGGGTGAATAGTGGATGGTGGATGGTGAATAGTTAAGTCATGGGTGGTAAGTGATGAGTGGTGAGTGGTGAGAAGGAGTGCCGATTACCAATTCCCCATTCCCGATTACCCATTACCCATTACCCATTACCAAATTCCCAATTACCCCCTTTCATTAAACATTAGCTACAGGTCAGTGACCTTTTTGACCACAGAGTGAGAGACTAACAAGCAGTCGTTAGGTTGATGAATGTCCACGGGATATATCCTGGTGCTGGCCATCTTGGTGTTGGGTGGAGTGATTGCTACGGTTGGCGATCGCTTGGGAACCCGTGTTGGTAAGGCACGGCTGAGTCTATTTAATCTGCGACCCCGGAACACAGCCGTTGTTGTAACAGTAATTACGGGAACAGTCATTTCGGCAACCACCTTGGGCATTTTAATTTTGGCCGACTCGCAACTGCGAACGGGGTTGTTTGAATTGGGCAAAATCCAGAGTGATTTGGCCACGAGTCGGAAAGAATTGGAAGAAGCCACCGTGGAAAAGGATCAGGTGCGCCGCCAACTGGATCAGGTGAAGACGGAACAATTGCGATTAGAACGGGATAAGACACGGACGCAGCGACAACTGTCTACAGTCTCGAAGCAAGCCACCAAACTACGGACGGAAATTAATCGCTTACAAACCAGTCGGCAGCAGTTGATTCAACAACGGGAACAGTTGATTGCCACCAGCCAGAAGGAAATTTCCCGACGGAATCAGGCAATTACGCAGTTGCAACTCCGCAGTGATGTTGAAATTGCCAAACGTAACCAAGAAATTGCCCGCCGTCAGCAACAACTCCGCACCTTAGAGCAGGAACAACAGGAATTGGAAACCCAGTTGGCGATTCTACGCCAAGGGGTACGCGACTTCCGGCAAAATCCCATCGCCATTTTCCGGGGGCAAACGCTGGCCTCTGGGGTGATTCGTGCCAATGACACGAATATTGCTCGTCAGGCGATTGAGCAACTGTTGCGGGAAGCCAATCGGGTAGCGATTTTGTTTACCCAATCATCAACCAATGCCACCCAACCCAATCAGCAAGCGGTACAAATCACGATCGCCGAGGTGACCAATTTAATTAACCAAATCACCACGGGTCAGGATGCTTACGTGCGGATTATTGCTTCCGGGAACTATGTTTGGGGCGAAACCGCGATTCGAGTGGTGGCGGATGTTACGCCCTATCGGGTGGTTTACCGCAAAGGCGACACCCTAGCGACCGTCCCGTTGGAGTTTAACAGTGCCAACCGCCAACAGTTGCAAACGCAAATTGAAAAATTAGTCGAGCTAACAAAGCTGAATGCCCGTCAGGTGGGCTATCGGGGCGATCAATTGCAAATTGGCGATGGTCGGTTAGAAACGCTGATCCGCTTTGTCAACAATTTACCTGCCACCAGCCAATCGATTCGGTTAAGAACAGAAGCGGCTGAACCAATCTACACCGCCGGTGTATTGAAAATTGAGTTGGTGGCGGAGGAAAACAATCGAGTGATTCTGCGTACCGATACGTTGCCATCGGATACCCTACCCCAAAATTCTGCCAATCCGCCAGGTTAGGGCATGGCGGAAAATCATATCCCGGTGATAGGCGATGCCGCCAAGTTGTCCAATAATCCGGCCACCACACGGTCTAACCCCACCGATCGCGACGCTTTGAACAGGAGGCGATCGCCCGCTTGCACCATCGTCGTCAGGTGATTAATCAGGTCGGCATGGGTGCTGAAACACTGGGATGGCACCGATCCGGCTCCGGTGGCGAGGGCGGAGGCTTCCGGTTCATCCGCCAAAATTAACAGGTGATCCAGCTTGAGCTGCGCCACCGTTTCGCCCACCCGCTGGTGGAATTCCGGCGATCGCGGCCCCAACTCGCGCATCGTCCCCAAGACCGCAATGTGGCGGTTGCCAGGGGTTTGCGCCAACAGATGCAGTGTGGCAATCATCGACTCCACCCCGGCGTTATAGGTTTCGTCCAGCAGCAAAATGTCATTGGCTAATTCGTGACGTTTGGCGCGGCCTCCGGGCAAACTGACGCTGACTCCCGCTTGCAACGGAGTCCAGTCCACCCCCAAGACTTGGGCAACGGTGAGGGCGGCCAGATAATTCAGGGCGTTGTGGCGACCGGGCAGGGGTAAGGGAAACGTGCGATCGCCCACCTTCAGCGTGGTTTGATCGACCAATTCCCCTTGCAGATCACCGCCCGCAAAGCCAAAGGTCACCGTCTTGCCTTGCCAACACGCCGCCGCCGTGGCCATCAATCGGGCATCATCCTGGTTGAGGATGGCAATCCCATCCGTCCCCAATTCCAGCAAACTTTCGCACTCCGCACGGGCGATCGCCTCCTCTGACCCCAACCGTTCCAGATGCGCCGTCCCCACGTT
>CAZJZR010000412.1:0-4389 GCA_964550475.1 uncultured bacterium | reverse complement strand
CTACCGGAATGCTTCGCCCCTACGGTGGACAACACAAATTTAATTAGAACCAGAACAATCCTAGTTGTTCAACTTGGCGAACAGTTAAGAGATTGAAGCCCCTTGCCTGTTCATGACTGATTGCCGATTATTACATCGTCGCGGCAATGAATATTGCTGCACCAAAGTCAAGATCTTTGGTAACTATATTTACAGATTTTAACAAACAACCTGTCAGAATAGGAGGCCAATAGTTGATTACCGTCTACAGTCACATTCATACTCAAATTCACGGTAATTGACTGCTTTCGTAACCCTGCTTCAGTTGAACCAGGTTTTTGCGTGGTGATTGCCTAGGAAATGAACCACGTTGTGATCCGTCTAATGCCTGTTGTCACGACTCGTCAGCCTGAGTTGTTATAGCCTGTACAGCGATAACAGTGACAGTTCGGATTGGCACACCTGTTAGATGAGCAGGGTTACCTTGAAACGATAGGAGATTTTCATGACTCAAGGATCTAAGGGCGGTCAAATGATTTGGAAATTGATCGACAACGATCGCGCGTTGCACCTCCGCCACAGTCCCGCCGATCCATGGCGACCCTACGAGGATTTTCCCCAATACATCGTGCCAGACCCGCCAGGATTTTCTAAAGGGATTTCTACCTTCTTAGCACTGTTGAAAAAGGGATGGGAAACGATTAAAGCCTAGTCCAGCAGGCATTACTAGGCATCAACACACCCGTTTGAGATGCTTCCGTGCCGTTGATTTTTATGCGATCCCCGCACAAAAATCAACGTTTAAACTAACCTCTGAGGTTGGTGTGGTTATTTGGTGGCTATATAGCTAGCTGATTTCTCATCGGTGAAGATAGGGGTATGGCGATCGCCGTGCCCCTATTTTTGTTTGCTGTCATCCTCTCATTGGTCGATTCTTGGAATCAGTGGATTCCTGTAGATTATTGGTGTGAACTGCCCAAATTAATCTGATGGAACTCAGATCCATGGGGCAGTGAGCGAATGGAGGGAATGATTACAGCCTATGCAACTACTGGCATAGTTGGCTATGCCCATCTCTTACTGCTGCAAGCTAGTAATCTGTCAACTTTTAGGTTTAGGGTAACTTCCTACTGAATTTATCCTAAAGGCTAGCTGTGACGCTCCACTCGTGTAGTGAGACTGAACATTTTTAAGAGCATTTTTAATAGGGACTTGTAGTTTAGGATACTTTCCAAAACAAGTGTTCTTGTTGAGAATGATGAAGTAGCTCTGCTATTGCAAAGTTCCGTAATATTACATGGATTAATTCTTCAGAGATCCTGAATAAACTTTGTCTCTGAAGATTGCTAATAGTACATTGCCCATACAGTCCCTTTACTGGTTTATTGCTTCTCTTCACCATTCGCTCACTAGTACTGAAAACATTGCTGTCTTTCACCATTATTCGCTACTCAGTGAGCAACATGTCCCGGTTTCTCAGGCAGATGAGGGATGCCCTGACTAATCCAGCATTGTAGCTAAATTCAAATCAAAAATAATTGTCATTAGATCTCCGTAACTGACAATAGTTGTGTTTTTGTTAAGAATTGCTACACGGTGTTAAGATTTTTAAATGCTTAACGCTCCACAATATTTTGAGTTTTTTGTCCACGGCTAGTCTGTGAAGGTTGATTTGCTATGACGGTGTCGTCTCCAATGATTCGTGTATCTTCAGCATCTCTGGTCGCGGAGTGGGTAGAAGAGTTTTTTCGGAGATCGCAGGGAAGTTGGCGATCGCAACGTCGCTATTACACATTGCAGAATGACGATGTGCAAGAAGTGACGAGTTTTTTAACCGTGCAGTTTTTGCCCCATGGCGATGAGCAATTAATCCATTTGGCTGGCTTACATGGTTTTGCCGATCAGCGGGCAATTCGCTTTGGCGCGTTAACGACGTGGGAAAGCAACTATGAGGGGCCAGTTCCCCGACAGGTGAAGGGATCGACGGTCTTTGGTGTACTGGGTTCGCAGTTGTATCGCGATCGCGGATTTGCAACTCCGAAACCCGTTGTGGCTGACTTCACCATGCGTGATGCCCAGACCATGCTGCTGCGGACAGAGTACGACGGTAGTCTGTTTGAGGAGGAATTGAAATTGGTCGGTTCACAATACCGTGCCCGTCAAACCATCATTTCCCGTGGTGCTGAACAGCTTATGATTGGTCAATATTTGGAAAACCGAATCTGAACAATCCCATCCCTCTCTTTGCCAATTCCGGAATCAACTTGCCCATGGACTGGATTCACGTCAATGCCATTCGCTGTTATGGCTACACCGGAGCCTTACCGGAGGAGCAGGTACTCGGACAATGGTTTGAGGTGAATCTGTCCTTGGGCATAGATTTGCAAGCCGCTGGTCGCAGCGATCGCCTCAGCGACACCTTGGACTATCGCAGCGTCATCGCCACAGTGAAAACCTTGGTTAGCCAATCCAAATTTGCCTTGGTCGAAAAACTGACGGATGCGATCGCCCACGCTCTTTTAGAATTGCCCTTGGTGCAACAGGTGACGGTTCGTTTAACCAAGGTTTCCCCCCCAATCCCTGATTTTGGTGGCAATATTGTGATTGAAATGACTCGCCAACGCTAGCCAAAGCGTTAATCCACCGTTGATTGGAGGTTGGCAACATGCATGATTGGTGGCAAACCACCTTCCCCAAGGGACGACAATATCTGCCGATTATTGATGCCAATGGCCAATCGGTGAATATTGCCTATGGCGAAAAAGGTGAGGGGCAACCGCTGTTGTTGCTCCATGGTGTAGCCAGTTGGAGTTTTAGCTGGCGGCAAAATGTTGATGTCCTGGCAGAACAATTTCGGGTGATTTGTATTGATGCCAAGGGTTGCGGCTTCTCCGATAAGCCGATGCAGCGAGAGCAACCGGGGCATCAGGTGATTGAATTAGTCCGGGTGATTGAAGGATTGTGCGATCGCCCAGTCGCCGTGGCGGCAGAATCCCTCGGTGCGTTGACCACGTTGGCAGCCGTTCAATCTCACCCCCACTTATTTGAACGGCTGATTGTGATTAATGTGCCCATCTTTCCGCGTCAACTGCCCAGTTGGGGAATGCGGTTATTGGCTCAACTTCCCTTAGGCTGGGTGCAACAGGTGGATCGGTGGCAGTTAGCGCGACGGCTGGCTCCGCTGATTCTAGGGATTGTCAAAGTGGCGCGATCGGAGGTTGTAGTTGATCCATCGGCGGTCAGCGACGACGAAATCTATGGCATTACCTATCCGCAAATTTACATTCCTGGCACTATCACCAAACTTGCCGATGATTTGCAACTGGCTGCACGGGAAATCGAGCGGTTGGAACGGGGGGAACCGAATTTAATTAGTGAAATTCAAAGCCGCCTATCCGCAGTGAGCTGTCCCGTTTTGGTGCTGTGGGCCGATCAAGACCGTTGGTTTCCCGTTGCCCATGGCGAAGAACTGCATCGTCGCCTACCCAATGCCCAGTTCCAGATCCTGCCCAATTGCGGTCATTACGCCATCGGTGGACAACCTGAGTTAATTAATCAGGCCATTCGCCAGGTTCTGTGTGAGCAATTGACCGATCAATTGCAGACAGGGGCGATCGCCTAATCAGGATAACCTCCAGGTAACCGTTCACTCCCCTGATGGGGAGGAACAAGCGGGCGTAGCCCGCAACCCGTTTCCCATGGGGGAATGTGAACAGTTACACCTCCACAAGACGTGGGTGGGTTGTAAAAACTGGGTTTCTCATCGCCAATAGATGTTAAAAACCGGATTTCCATCCAGAAACCCGGTTTTTCAGTGGCTTTACTTTTGCAGGTTTTCTAACCCAGCCGTAACTTTGGCAGACTCAATGCGATCGCCCTGTTGGATTTTGTCCACCACATCCATGCCCTGTTTGACATAGCCAAACACCGCATATTGCCCATCTAAAAAGCTCAAATCAGCTAGGGCAAAATAAAACTGCGATGAGGCAGAATCGGGAAACTGGGATCTGGCCATAGCCACCGCTCCAGTCGTGTGGCGCAACTTAGGCGGTGACGTTATCCCAGCCATCTGAAACGTCTTGCTGTACACCGGTGTTGCACTGCCTTCCGGCTTGATTTCCAGCGGAATCATCCGTTGTTGGCCACTGGTGGGATCAATGAAACCGCCTGTTCCCAATCGATCAGCCGGAACATTGGGATCTTTCCCTTGGGGGTCGCCCCCTTGCACAACAAAGGGTTGGGGTTCCCGGACGACACGGTGGAACACCAGACCGTCATACACGCCCCGACTGACTAAATCAACAAAATTACCCGCTGTCAGGGGTGCATCGGTGCCATCCACTTCAATCGTAATTGGGGCACCTTTCACCGTCATCACAACGGTGGCTTTGCCGTTTAGACGCGGCAGTT
>CAZJZR010000411.1:0-4392 GCA_964550475.1 uncultured bacterium | reverse complement strand
TCTGGATCGAGGGGCGGCAGGTCATACAACTTCTCTAGCAGGACGTTTTTGTAGGCGATCGTCCAGCGGAGTTGATCCGGCAACGATTCGGAATGCATCAGGTCTAACATCCGGATGCCCGTGCGTTCCGATTTGTCTGCATAGGTGGGGCCGATGCCACGTCCAGTGGTGCCGATTTTGCGATCGCCGCGCCGCTGTTCCGCTGCTTGGTCGATCAGGCGATGGTAGGGCATGGTGACATGGGCGGTTTCCGAGATCAACAAATTCTTGGTCGGAACGTTTAAGGCCGCCAACTGATCCAATTCACCCAGGAGCACCTTAGGGTCAATCACCGTACCCGACCCAATGATGCAGTCCGTATCTGGGTACAGAATGCCCGACGGGATTAAATGCAGCTTAAAGGTTTGATCATCAACGACTACCGTGTGGCCTGCATTGACTCCACCTTGATAGCGCACGACCATATCCGCCGATTTACTAAGCAGATCTGTAATCTTGCCTTTCCCTTCATCGCCCCACTGGGCACCTATAACAATGACGTTAGCCAAGGATCTAAAAGAGGTTGCTAAAGTTTTCGCAAACTCTGATTATCTCTAGCTATCGTGACAGGTGTCAACCATTGTTTTTCAGTCGCTCATACCGGATGACAACCCCAACCGCATTCTAGGACACGGCAGATTTGTAAAGTTTTGTATAGGATGAAGAAAAGAGTTGATCCGGATACCGCAAGGCATAGGGGCAGGTTTCGTTGTTGACTCAACAACATCCCGCTCGATTGTTGGCTAAACCTGCCTTTACGGAGATTTCCCCTACAGGGATCCATTGCCATTGCCCCCAATCAACGGGCGAATGCCATCCGCCCCTACCCACCCACTCTCCTACCCACCTACTCCCTTAACTCCCATGACCCTCCACGCTGAACTTCACCGCCATTTGGGTGGCTCCGTAGTCCCCCGCGTCCTCTGGCGATATTTCCAACGCAGTAATGCGGAACTGACCGATCGCTTTCCCGATTATGGCGAGTTTGAGGACTTTTACACCCGTCCCCGCAATACCTTAGACGAGTACCTGGAACTGCACACTCTAGTCGAATCGGTACAGACGGCAGAGGCGTTGCCCTACTTCATCTATCGGTTGATGCGGGGAGCCTATGTGTTTGAAAATTTGGCCTATTTGGAACTGCGCTACACCCCCTATTTGCGTACCCCAGAGCATTTACCGCAAACGGCACGAATCGACCTGATGGCGCAGATTGTCGAGATTGTCGGCAAGGCCAGTCGGTTGAATGAATATCCCATCGTCACCAGCCAGATTCTCTGTATGCACTCGCGGTTGCCCTATGCGGTGAATCGCGCCATTGTCGAGTTGGCGGCACAACAACGGGATTACGTCTGTGCGATCGATGTGGCGGGCGGCGATGGCCACTATGGCGAACGGATGGACGAATTTGTCGAGTTGTATGCCTATGCGCGATCGCTCGGACTGAACACAACGGGGCACCTGTACGAAACCCCAGAAGGGTGCCATCCCCAACTGTTACCCTATCTGATGCGGATTGGCCATGGCATCCAGATCCCGTTGCGCCACCCGGAACTGTTGCCACAGTTGGCAGAACGGCAGCAATGTTTGGAAGTCTGTCCCACCACTTATTTAAAGACAGGGACGCTGACTGACTTGCATGAATTAAAAGTAGTGTTCGATCGCTGTTTCGACGCTGGGGTAGACATCGCCATCTGCACCGATAACGCGGGCTTACACAATGTCCGGTTGCCGTTTGAATACGAAACGCTGCTCACCCACGACATTATTGATTTTGAACAGTTGCAAGCCTGTCAGGAAGCCGCGTTCCGCCACGCTTTTGCATGGCCGCACGGTCAACCACCCACCTTGATGCTGTCGGAATTGCTGAAGCCGGAAGAAGTCGATCTGCCTGTGAATGTGTAGGTTTAATGCAGATTACCGGCTTAAGCGTGGAGGGTTACACCTAGCCGCTTTGGGTGAAACTGAATGTTTTGACAATATTTTTACCAACCCTTAGGGGTCTGCAAATAAATAAGATACCCAGTGTAGGATGCGTTAGGCTTCAGCCGTAACGCATCATGTTTAAACTATGGGTACTTTATTTTTACGCTCCTCCCTTAGCGGTTATAGAAATCGCCGATGCTGGGATTGCGATCGCCCTGTTGTTGGGGCAACCAAGCGGATAACGCCCGACTGATTTGACCCAACACCTCCACCCAATCGCCTGGAATGGTTTGGCGGAACAGGCGCAGGGTGGGATACCAAGGACTGTCGCTGCGGTGCAGTAACCACCGCCAGTCGGGGGCGATGGGTAACATCACCCAGACGGGTTTGCCCATGGCTCCACCCAGGTGGGCAGCGGCAGTATCAACGCTAATTAATAGATCGAGTTGGGCGATCGCGGCGGCAGTATCGCCAAAGTCGCGCAATTGCCGACTCAAGTCCTGTACCTGATGCTGGCCTAACCATGCCTGTTCTGCGGGTGTAACATCGACCTGCAAACTGACACAGGCCACTCCTGCTTTGGTCAAGCCGTCGATCAGGGGTTGGTAGTGGGTGAGTTGGCAGGAGCGGCGGCGGTGGGGGTAACGTTCGGAACTGGCTCCTCCGGCTCGCCAAACGAAGCCAATTTTGACGGCAGCGGGGTCGGCGGTTAACGATACGGTCGAGTCGGCGGGCGGGGACAGGTAGGGGATGTCAGCCGGAATGGTGTCGAGGGTGGTGTCCAACAACCGAGGCAAGCTGATCAATGGGCTGTAGCAGTGGAAGTCGGGGAGGTCCACGGTGTCGCTGCTGGGGTCATAGCCGATGACGCGGGTGATGCCGGGAACGGTAGCCAACAGCCGTTCTAGGGGGCGGCGACAGAGGGCAATCACGCGGCCTCCCCGTGCTGCAACTAAGGGGGCATAGCGAATAAATTGGATCACATCGCCAAATCCCTGTTCTGGGAATAGCAGGATGGGGCGTTTTTTTAAGGCGGAACCATCCCATTGGGGTTGGGGAAACGGAATCGGGCTGGTTTTGGCCTGCCATCGCCATTCGTATTCGCTAAACCCATCTGGGTAGCGTCCAGCCAGCAGCAGGGTGATGGCGCGACCAACGTGGGCATCGGCATAGTCGGGGTTGGCCGCGATCGCCCGGTCGTAGCTGGCCAAGGCGGGTTCGATTTGCCCCAAAATCCGATAGGCGATCGCTAGGTTATAGTGGGCGGTAGCAAAGTTGGGACGGGTGGCGATCGCCTGCTGATGGCATTGGATGGCATCGGCCAATTGTCCCAATTCCAACAACGTGGTTCCCAAACTGTCGTGGGCAGGGGCATAGTTGGGGTCAAGGGCGATCGCCTGCTGGTGAGAGGTGAGGGCTTCTTGGTGTTGGTTTTGTTGCCGCAGCACAATGGCGAGGGTGTGATGGGCGGCAGCAAAGTTGGGGCGCAGGGCAATGGCACGCCAATAATGCTGTTTGGCACTTTCGAGGTCGCGCCGTTCTTGATACACCGTGCCTAGGTTGTAATGGGCTTCGGCAAAGTCGGGACGCAGGGCGATCGCCTGTTGGTAGTTGGGTAGGGCGGCATCCCACTGTCCGGCGGCTTTGAGGACGTTACCTAGATTGTTGTACAGATCGGGATTGTTGGGCTGTTGGGTTAAGGCACGTCCGATGTAGGCTAGGGCGGCATCGACTTGCCCCTGTTGGTGGGCGATCGCGGCCAGCAATTGTAACCCAGCAACGGGATCGGTTGGATCGGTTAACAGTTGTTGGGCGATCGCGGTTGCCCGCTCCACATCCCCCTGCTGTAACCACTGAAATCCCTCGGCCATTAATGTCGCTGGAGTCGCCATGCTGGGTTTGCATCTCCCTGTGTTTGTGTCGATTGCGGGTCACCACAGAGGCACAGAGGGCACAGAGGGATGCTCTATGTTCTCGGTGTCCGTTGAAATGGCTCACCACAGAGTCGCGGAGGGTGCAGAGGGATTCTCTGCATCTGCGGCTCTGCGGTTATTTTATGCGGTCTGGTTGGGCTGCACCACTGCCTGAAACCGCTCATCGTGGCGAATGGGGTCAAAGTCGGTGTCAGTTGCAGCCATGTCGCGATATTCATCAGGACTGAGTGCGATCGCCTTTTGTAACGCTGCAATCGCGGGTTCTACCTGTCCCTGTAAACCATGGCAAGAGGCTTTGTTGTACCAAATATCTGGATCGTCAGGTTTGAGTTCGAGGGCGCGATCATAACTGGCGATCGCCTCTTCATGTCGCCCCAAGTTAGCCAATGCCACACCCCGATTATTCCAAGCATCGTGATTTTTGGGGTTTATAGACACCGCTTGATCGTAACTGTCTATAGCCTCTTCATATCGTCCCAATTGAGCTAATGTA
>CAZJZR010000410.1:0-4393 GCA_964550475.1 uncultured bacterium | reverse complement strand
TTCATGGCAGCGTGATGCATTCAAGCATGGGTAATGGATGCTAAGATCCTTCACCGCGCCATTGCGCCAATCCGGACGGACGCACAATTCCCCCTGAACGTCAAGCGCAGAGCTGTTTGAAAAATGCGATGTGCGACTTAAACAAAACCCAGCCTAGCCTGCATTATTCATGACATTCTCCATGCAAAACCGTAGGGGAAATCCCCCCGTGGTTGCCCCGTAGATCAGGCAAGTTAACAGAGATCATGGTGTACAGCGTTATTGCCTGCATTGGGCGGAAGGGCACCGCGCCTACAGAATTTCTGGTATTTCCGGTAAATTGTCCTGAATAATCCAGGTTAGGGGGTGCGGGGGATCTGGGACAAGGCCGAGCAACCCGGTTTCTGGCTTTCCCCCCTAGTGGTCTGCTCAATTGCCCCTTAAGAAATCGGGTTGCTGAAATCTCCGAAGTCTGGGGGGACGCTGATTTTTTAAAAAATTTTTTCCGCGCTACGCGCGAGGGGAAAGGGAAAGAGGAGGGGCGGATGGCCATCCGCCCGTACAAGGGAAAGAGGGAAAAAGAGAAAAGGGTTAAGGAGTCCTGGAAACAGAACAAACCAACCGAAACCCAAGGCCACCGCTACGGTCATCGAGATAGTACCTGAAACGGTCAGCAGAGCGGCAATACCAAGGATTGAGGGGCCAAGAACCGCCACGCACCACCCGGATTTGATTATCATTCTCATCCAGCCAAGCTGTACCGTCATTCGGTGCCCCTTGGTAGCTGTCTTGCCAGTGATCGGCGCACCACTCCCAGACATTGCCGTGCATCTCATACAAACCAAAGCCATTGGGCGGCAAGCTGGCCACGTCCACAGTTTGTTCTCGATAATTCCCTTTGGGGGCATTGCCATAGGGATATTCAGCATTACAATTCACCAAGTCGGCTGTAATCGTTGCACCAAAATGAAACGCGGTCGTCGTGCCTGCTCGACAGGCATATTCCCACTCGGCTTCACTGGGTAAACGGTACTGGTTGCCGGTGTGGCGGCTTAACCGAGCACAAAACTCCATCGCCTCTTCCCAGGACACCCGTTCCACCGGACGATTTGAGCCTTTGAACTTGGCGGGATCGACATCCAGATCCCGGTCAATTTTGGGCAGTTGCGCCACCTGTCGCCATTGGTTCTGGGTGACTGCCGTTTTGCCCATAAAAAAAGTAGGCACGACCACCCGATGTTGCGGCATTTGCCAGCCCACCCACGTCTCAGCGTCCGCCTGACTGACTCCATGGCGCGTATACTCGCGAATCACCGCGTCCCGGTCTGCCGCTGCCGTGCCCATCAGGAACTCGCCACCGGGGATGTACACCATGTCCAGCGTCACGCCATTACCCAAGTCCTCCCGCAGGTAGTGGGCGGTGCGGATCTGCGGTTGGATGGCTTTACCCTGGTCATTCACCGTGATTAATTCAAACTGAAATTGGTTTAAGCCTGACGGGATCTGTGATGGTGGAACTAGTCGGCTAGGCAGAACATAACCGTCAAAGGTATGGATTGGCTTGCTATCACTTTGCTTGGTTGAGATTGCATCTATCAAGATTGGGGGAATATTATCCGCTTGGCTGGCAGTTCCTCCCCTACCCCGGCGTTCAACAATTTGTTTAATCGCATTCATCGCCAGCTTGCGGTCTGAAAAACTGGTGGCGCATTCGTTCACCACCTCCCACAACTGTTCCGCCCTGTCCCAGTCCTCGCCAAAATAGGCGTGAGTAGCATTATCCTTCAGTTGGGCAATGTCCTGCACCGTCACACACTGCGGCAACAGGGGATAGTTGGCCTTTTGTGCTGAATCGCCATGGATTTTCGGTGTTTGGGTCGTGCCGGGATGCAATTCTCGCACCCGTCGCTGCAAAAATGCCTCCAGCAGAGCCGGGATGGTGTGCTGCTTTAGCCCTTCCACCAGCGCGTAGGTGAAGGCACTGTGCTGCAAACTGTGCAGTTCGTAAGAATATTCGCCGTAATCGCAGGAAAAGATGGTGGTGATGCCCCGTTGTTTGGCCAGTTTCAGCGTTTCTTGCCCTTGTTCACCGCCGACGCTTTTGCTGCCCACTACCTCGCGGCAGCGATCCAGCACTAGCACAATATCGGCCTGGTTGTGTAACCGCAACGCCGCAATCACCTCATCAATCGGTAAGGCAAATCGCTTCAGGTCTTCCTTCAGAGTGCTGCTGGTGATCAGGTAATCACGCCCGTTGTCGGTGATGCCGTGGCCGCTGAAAAACAACCACAGACGGTCTACCTGGCCAATCCGGTTGGGGTGCAATTCGCGGTTAATTAGCCGCACCAAGTTGTCACAGGATGGGTAAGTGGGTTGGTGGCGTTCTGTCGCCTCGCCCTGGCAACAGATCACCTGATCTGCCGGAAAGCCTGCGTGGTTAACCAAAAAATCCCGGATTAATTCGGCATCCCGGACGGCATAACTTAAGGCCAATTCCGGATGGTGGTCGTGGTGGTTAATTCCGATCGCGATCGCCCAGTTTTTCGTCATCGGTGGGGGGTGGAAGCGGCCATGGGTTAAACAGATCCTAAATCAATCAACACAGTTAGTTGAAAAATTTATACCGCAAGGTGTAGGGGCGAATGGTCATTCGCCCGTACAGGTGAATCGCTAGGGTTGGGTATCGCTGTTGCTCCACCCAACCTACAAGGTTCCTATCGGGTTAAAGCCCCTACGATCCGGGTGATCCGCTAGGGGGTTTGGCCGCTTTGAACTTCAGCGTTAAGGCTCCCTTACTGCCCACCTTCGTCCCTGTGCCCCACAAGCCCACCTGCCCTTCGCCATTAATTTCCACCGCCAACTCAATTTCCTCCAACTCCATCCCGGCCAACTCACCCGCGCTGCGCTTGGCTTCCGTCAGCACCCGCCCCATCTGTTGCAGAAAATGGGACATATTGGCTTGCAGCGTTGCCGTGGGCACGGCCTTGGCTTGGGGACGCGAAGGAGTGGCAGGAGGATTGGGGTTTGGAGAAGAGGTCAAAAACGGACTTTTGCGAACCCCATCGCGGCTGCCATCGGGCAGTTCAGGAGAGCTAGGGGGTAGGGTCGGTTCTTCCGTCACAATCCAAATTACATCATCAGTCATAGCGGCAGGCGAGAGGTGGGATATGGGGTTAACGGCAGCATTTTAATGAATAAAGCAATCATAACGGTACAGCAGAAACCCATTGAGGAACTCAACCTGGGTACACACTACATTTAGGGTTCCCCCTTACAATTTAGGGTAAATCATGCTAACAATAGTGCCAGAGGATTTTAGTTGCCCGTGGATTATATCCCTCGCCACCCCCTGTTGCAGTTGCCAAATTGCCAAGATGACCGGGTGCCATTGGCGTAACCCCGCTTGGATTGGGTCAACTGGATCTGCCACCGCGATCGCGCCCACCGCCTTACCCTAGAGCCATTGTCGCCATGTCTCGCCCTGCCAAATCCTGCTCCGTTGCTGCCTCGGCTGATCCCGCTGATCAACCGATTCAGTTGGTCATGACTACGGCTGACAAGACAGAGGTGGGCAGTACTGCTACCACCGCAGGCATGGGGCGCGATCGCCGCCGTCACCTCGCCCACACATCCATGAACCAAGCTTCGCGATCGCCCTTGCAACCCGGTCATCGTCACCAACGGGGGGGCGATCGGCCCAAAACCAACCCCGACCTGTTCAGCAGCAGCCAGACCAGCCGCATGGCCTCCGCCTTACCGATTTGGGAAGCCAGCAACATCCTCACCCAACGGCAACACCTGCCCTGGATCAGCGATCCCGACGGCAAACTCTGTTACACCAAAGACATTGGCAACGGTCAAGGAGCCGTTCACTTCTGGGTCACCGAAAATTTGGAAGACGAATATCCCTCCACCTTGGCCGGAGCCGCTGCCCTAGCGGTCGTGGACACCTTCGACATCCGCGCCGCCTGTATGCACCTGATCTATGCCGCCCATGCAATTCAACTGGAGCGGCCATGGGAACAGGAATTGGTAATCGACGATCGCCAAATCGAAGCCTACCTGGGCTTAAAAAAACGCACCGACAAAAACCGCCAAGAAAAGCTGGCTTTAATTGAAGAAATTGCCCGCCAACCCTGCAAAATCACCACCTTCATTTCCTGGCCTACCCAAGGTCGCGTTAAGGGATTCACCGTAGAAGAAGGGCGACTGTGGCACCTGCTGGGTACCCGCTACCACTACCAAAAGGATTTACTCGGCAATAAGGAATTGGTGGGAATCACCTTCATTGTCCGGGCGGGGCTGTGGGCGAAGTATTTCCTTAACGAAGAGGGTCGCCGCCACAAAAGTGCCCATTATCAAGTGGGAAATTTGTCTAAAAACGTGCTGGAAAGCGTCATGAGCCTGTGGCAGC
>CAZJZR010000409.1:0-4400 GCA_964550475.1 uncultured bacterium | reverse complement strand
AATTCTGTGGACGGGGTTAGTTCGGGCGTATGGTAGACAAATAGTTTCACAAGATTATCATTCCTACGACGGCTACCGAATTTACATTTTATGGGAAAGTGGGCGTTGGGTTATCCAGGGTTTATCGGGAAACCCTAGGAGATGGATAAATGATTCTCAATGCTGAGTAGTGGCAAATTCACTGGGAAACCTACACTGGTGGACAGGATATGACAACCGATTAGGGTAGCTGTGGTAGTCGTGTCAGAGGAAACTGGATAGATCCCCTCAGGCTCCACACCAGCTTGCTGCTCTGACAGTCTGCCATGCAATACAGTGTGATTTCCCAGATTGACTTACCCGGTTACGATTACCAGCGTGACTGTTCAATCCATCCATCTGAGAGGCGGGCATATTTCACGGTTGGGGGAGGAGCGGTTAAAACCGCATCTACAAGCACTAAACCCTTAGTCAGCTTAGGCGGACTTTATTCACTTAGTCGCGGTTTTAACCGCCAGACACTTTTCAAATACCCTCTTAGTTTGGCGTGTGCGGGGCGCATACCAAATTAACTTTTAAACCACTATCTTAAGACAGGTATTTTGCAAAAAATTATTCAAAGCATATAGCATTTCTCATATTTATGAGGGACGGTTTATCACTGCAAAATCCTTGCTGGAATTGGGGTTGAGTGGTGTGGGCTATACCCACACCACTGCAAGCGGCTATACTCTGAATCAAGAGCCAAATCTATATAGCTTGACCCCAACAAATTCCCACCCTTGAGTTTTAACCTGAGTGCTTAGTGTAGACATAGATCGAGAAAAGTGATTTTCTAACCCAAGAACCCACACATTGCAGGTGACTGGGGAAGAATTGTTAAAGTAGTCTAAAATGAGTTTTGAAGCTTCAGTACCATCAAAAAACTCTTCAATCTGTTTAAATCTTAAGCTGGGAGCATATAAATTAACTGCATACTTGACTGGAGATCTAAATCGATAATAGAAGGTGTCACAAGATTTAACATGCGCTTGCAAGAGAGAGATTGGAGTGCGCCAATCCTGATAAGAAGGTTCTTGATAATACTGGCAAATGCCATTGAATGCGATAGTTAGATATGCAACTGTAAGACTAATTGCCAATACTGGTTTTGATCGGATTTTTTTATCAGCAACGCTGATTTCTTGTGAAGTTAATTGGTTGAGTATATGGATGATTCCCCATGCGATTACAATGCAGATAAATGGCTGAACAAAAATTGAATAACGAATTCTAAATATTGATGGAAGTTTGAATGCAATGGCAAAAAAGAGAATATTCGGAACTAATGTCCACATCAATAAAAAAATGATGTTTCGGCTCTCAGTGCCAATGGCGTTTCTAGCCAGTTTTGCCAACTGGAAGCAACTAAATGCAAACAACAGGCAAATTATTACGGCTAAGATATGGTCTTTTGGTGATTGATTAAGATTAATAAGATATTCTGGAAAACGATGTACCCAGTCCCACAGGTTGAGTGGCTCCTCTGCTCCAGGTTTAAGCCACTTTCGTTCCTCGATCGCGGCAATTACTAAAATCGGCAATGATCCAATTAAAATCATAATTGCCATCAATCGAAATCGTAATGGATATGCTATTTTCGCCCGATATTTTGATTCAAACATTAAGGCTGTTAAATCGGCCAAGAACAGATTAATATTGATAGGTGCTGTAAGAATCATAAGGCACCGTGAGATCCCCCATAGAAGTTGAGACTGCCCCGTGATCGGCTTCGAAGATTGAAGGATGAGCAAGCTGCCCAATAAGCCTAGAAATGTGCCCAAACTGTACATTCTTGCTTCTTGTGCATAGCGAATAAAATTTGGTGACAAGATGAGAAAAACAGTGGCAATCACTGCGATTTTACGATTGAAAATAAGACGTGCCAATTGATAGGTTAGATAAATGCAACCCAAGCCAAACAAGGCAGATAAACTACGAATCCATATTTCAGAGAAGCCAAAAAACATCCAGGATCGCAAGATTAAGTAATAAAATGCTCTAGATAATCGAATCCCAAAAGGCCCACTAAATCCACGTTCTTCATCCCACATTCTCCCATGAGGGATATCAATATAAATCGCATCCCGAATACTATAAAGCTCATCTTCCCAAAAACTTTTCCCATTGATCTGATAAGAGAACAGGCAACAACCTATAATTATAAAAACAGCTAAAATGAGCCAGTCAAAATTCTTGCTTTTGCTAGTATTTGAATTGTGGATTTGATTGATTATCGTCCTGATCATGTTCATAGATTTATAGCGGTTTTAGAATCATGAGGAACGCTGAAATCCTATTAACAAGGGGCTTAAGCCCCTTGTTCAGGTGTTTTGGGTTTTCCTCATGAGTATGAAAACCGCTATATTAGAGCTAATTTATAAAGTAAATCTTAAGAGGCTTAAAAACCTTGGCAGGTATACCTTTGACGCTTTGATCGCCTAATGGCAGCAGTTTTTCAAAGATCCTTAATTGGCAAGGGTTTGAGACCACTTTATAAATCAGCTCTTAGACTGCATTGAACTGAAAACCGCTGTATG
Organism: uncultured bacterium; assembly: GCA_964550475.1. GTDB lineage: Bacteria > Cyanobacteriota > Cyanobacteriia > CAIUCS01 > CAIUCS01 > CAIUCS01. The sequence goes on along the minus strand of CAZJZR010000409.1, from coordinate 1,842 downwards.
TAGACAAAAGACATTAAACTGGGTTACATCACACTGGCATCTGAGCCAGTAATTGCCGTTACGATGCTTGAACAAAGCAGCGATCGCCGAGAGATGCTCCATTGACATGGCACAATGGGTCAGGAATTTTCTTGTGGGTTGAATCTGGCGATAGCCAAAAGGTGAGCAGGGCGATGACAAAGTTTGTGTTTGTAACGGGTGGTGTGGTCTCCAGCATCGGTAAGGGGATTGTGGCGGCGAGTTTGGGGCGGTTGCTGAAGTCCCGCGACTATTCCGTCTCCATCCTCAAACTCGACCCCTACATCAACGTTGACCCCGGTACCCTCAGCCCGTTCCAGCATGGCGAGGTGTTTGTCACCGAAGACGGAGCCGAAACCGACCTCGACTTGGGACACTACGAACGGTTTACTGACACCTCCATGTCGCGGCTCAATAGCGTCACCACGGGTTCGATCTACCAAGCGGTGCTGAACAAAGAGCGGCGCGGGGACTACATGGGCAGCACGGTGCAGGTGATCCCACACATTACCAATGAGATTAAGGAACGGATTCATCGGGTGGCGCGGAACAGCAATCCCGATGTGGTGATTACGGAAATTGGCGGCACGGTCGGCGATATCGAGTCGCTACCGTTTTTGGAGGCGATTCGTCAGTTCCGTAAGGACGTGGGGCGGCAGAATGTGTTGTACATGCACGTTACCCTGGTGCCGTGGATTCCGGCAGCGGGGGAAATGAAAACCAAGCCGACCCAACACTCGGTGAAGGAATTGCGCTCGATTGGGATTCAGCCGGATATTTTGGTCTGTCGCAGCGATCGCCCCCTCCCCCCCGGTCTGAAGGAGAAAATGTCAGAATTCTGTGACGTGCCCGCCAACTGCGTCATCACCTCCAAGGATGCCCCCAGCATTTATGAAGTGCCGCTGATGTTGGAGCAGGAAGGCATGGCGGAACGGACGCTGGAACTGTTGCATCTGCCACAACGGGAACCCAACCTCAACCAATGGCAAACGCTGGTGGAGCGGATGTATCAGCCCGTGCGAGATATCAATATTGCCATTGTCGGCAAATATGTCCGCTTGAGTGATGCCTACCTGTCGGTGGTGGAAGCGTTGCGCCATGCCGCGATCGCCTCCGGTTGCGAGTTAAACGTCCACTGGATCAACTCCGAAGAACTGGAAACCTCCACCAATCTCCAAACCCACTTTCAGCGGATGGATGGGATCGTCGTGCCCGGAGGCTTTGGCATTCGCGGCGTAGATGGCAAAATCCGCGCCATCCAATACGCCCGTGAACAAAAGATTCCCTTCCTGGGCTTGTGCTTGGGGATGCAGTGTTCCGTGATTGAGTGGGCGCGGCATGTGGCCAACTTAGACCAAGCCAACAGTTCCGAGTTTGATCCCGAAACGCCCAACCCCGTAATTAACCTGTTGCCCGAACAACAGGACGTGGTGGATTTGGGCGGCACGATGCGGCTGGGACTGTACCCCTGCCGGATTAGCCCCAACAGCCTTGCCGCCAGCCTCTACCAAGATGAGGTGGTCTACGAACGGCACCGCCATCGCTACGAATTCAACAACGCCTACCGCACCATGTTCCTGGAGTCCGGTTACGCCATCAGCGGCACCTCGCCCGACGGTCGCCTGGTGGAAATTGTCGAACTACCGGGTCATCCTTTCTTCATCGCCAGCCAATTCCACCCCGAATTCCAATCCCGCCCCAGCCAACCCCATCCCCTGTTCAAGGGGTTGATTGAAGCCGCGTTAGGCCAATCCCCCAGTTCACCTTTACCCCGTCCGACAGATGCGCCGCATTATGAACCCCAAGAAGCCACAGTGTCCACTG
>CAZJZR010000408.1:0-4415 GCA_964550475.1 uncultured bacterium | reverse complement strand
GTCGCTCAGCGCGAATGTCTTCCAAAGACATGATGAACCCACCTTCAGGGATGATAATTTGGCGTAATTCGCCATTGATTATTAAACCACAGCGGCACAGAGAACACAGAGGTTACCCTGGTGCAGTGTCGGTTGGCTTCGACTATGCTCAGCCTTCGACTAGGCTCAGCCTTCGACTAGGCTCAGGCTTGAGCTTTGTGCAGGCTTCGGCATCTGAGATTCCTGCCGATTCTGGCAAGTCTCAAATGAGATGCAAATTACTCACGCCACGTCGATCGCCACGCCGATTCCGCCTCCGCGATCGCCCGTTTGCGTTGTAGCTTGCGGTACTCCCGTTCCAACCGCGTCAGCCGCGCCATCACTTCCCGGATTTTGCCGCGCCAAGCCAGCGTCGTCGCATCGACAAACTCAATCTCCGTCAGCCGCAGATGAATCAGGCAGAGGCTTTGGGGCATTCCCGGAAACTTCAGCCCACCGTCCTTCCCCGGATTCAAATTCTCCGCCTCAATGATCATCTGTAACAAATTGGGCGCACCCGCCGCCATCTCCGACGGTGTATCCGCCTTCGTCGCAATTTCCAACAAGCTTTCTGGAAACTGACGGGCAATCACATCCGCCCGCCACAACACCCGATTACCCTCTAACGACAGCTTCGTTAGCAATTCCGCGATCGCCGCCTCCACCATCTCCTGCCAATTGATAATCTCCTTCGGTTGGCTCGTCCCAGTTGGAATGGCTCCCACCTTCAACTTCACCGGAGTAGACCGTCCCGGCTTCACCGTCATTAACGGCAACATCCCGGCAGAGCGCGATCGCCGCTGCATCGCTGACGGCTCCAACAACGGCACCGTCGTCGGTTCCTCATCATCCCCACCATCACCAGCCGCATCCGTCCGCGCAGTCAGTTCCTCATCCTCCTCCCTAACTGCCCCATCGTCCCCCTCGTCGTTATCCTCCACCAAGCCAAACGCCTCCTCCATCGCCGCCGCGATCGCCGTATCAATCGCCTGATGGATCGCCGCTTCCGCCCCTGTTAACTCTGCCAATTCCGGAGTCCCATCCCCGCTGGCCTCAGTCTGCCCTTCCGGAGAACTTCCCTGAGCAAAAGCCTTCGTCAGATTCAGCGTCAGCCCAGTCGGATTGGTGGCAGGAGTCGCCAACAAGTTCGCCGGATTCTGCATCAAACCGGGCGTTAAACTCGGCAAATCTTGCACAGGCGGCTGTTCCGGTTCCGGTTGCTGCAAAACTGCCAACAAATCCGCCTCCACCGTCGCCGCCACCTGCCGCAACGCCTGTTGCAACTGTTCCCGTTCAGCCACACTCAGCTTGAGAAACCGCTCTGGGTAATGCTGCGTACAGATTTGATAGCCCGCCAAAATGAACTGCTTTCGCATCGCCTGCCCCAACACCGTCAGGTATTGGGCATAGGTGCGTTGTAAGTCGTCAGCGATCGCAACCACCTGTTGCTCCATCGCCGCAATATCCCGCAAAATTTGTTCAATTGCTCCAGCCATGGTTCACGAATGGGTTCTTCAAATCTTGCCTATATCTCAGAGGATGGTTGATTTCCTGCCCCTGTCGAGATCATACCTACTTACAAAACAAGGGGCTTAAGCCCCTTGTCGGAATAGTATTTTACTTAGGCATAACTGTCTTGCGGTTTAAACCCTAGTCCCTTCAAAAAGTTAGCTCAACCGCTATCCCCCCTTATCAAGCTTGTCGTTACCAACATTTTTAAAACGCTGATGCCGCAAGACTTACCCTCACCCTAAATCCCTCTCCCAAGTCGGGAGAGGGACTTTGAAACTCCCCTTCTCCCCACTTGGGAGAAGGGGCTGGGGGATGAGGGGAAGATGTTGGTAATGACAAGCTTATCAAGGGGGGCAGGGGGGATCGTAGATCTCCGACTATGTACAGAGATGCATCTGTACAGCAAGGGAGTTGGGGAGGACAGATTACCTACGTTGTTAGAACTAAATCCCCCTCAACTTGATAAGGGGAACTTTGAAAGGAATTTATTCCGCCGCTTCGCCAGTTCCTTCACCCAGCACAAACCGGACAAACCGCCGCACCTGAATGTTTTCACTCAGTTGCGCCACCGTTTGCTTCACCATTTCCTCAACCGTGATCGACTGATCCTTAATATACGGCTGATCCATCAACGACAATTCCTTCAGCCGCTTTTCAATCCGGCCTTGGACAATCTTTTGCTTCACATTCTCCGGCTTACCACCCAAGTCATCCCGACCCATTTCGATCTCGGTTTCCTTGGCCACAATGTCAGCCGGAACATCCGCCGTACTGACGTACTCCACATTGGGGCAGGCAGCAATCTGCATCGCCACATTCCGCACCAACGCTTGGAACTCTTCCCGCCGTGCCACAAAGTCCGTCTCGCAGTTCACTTCCACAAGCACGCCCACGCGGCCACCGGTGTGGATATAGCTCCCCACCAGACCTTCCGTGGTTTGGCGATCGGCCTTCTTCGTGGCCGAAGCCAAACCCTTCTTCCGCAGCCAGTCCTTCGCCTTTTCCAGATCACCCTCAGACTCTTGGAGGGCTTTCTTACAATCCATCATGCCTGCGCCCGTCTGGTCGCGCAGATCCTTAACCGTCTTGGGTGAAATCTCTGCCATTGCCGCTGTGTAACCTTAAGTAAGAGTGAAATTAGAGTGAATAGTGGATGGTGGATAGTGGATGGAAAGTAATGAGTCGGTAATGGGTGATAGGTAATGGGTAATGGGGATGAAATTGCAATGCAACTATATCAATGCCCGATTACCAATCACCGATTACCCATTACCCATTCCCAAATTCCTACTCTTCAGACTCGTCTTCGTCATCCAGTTCGGGGAACTCGCTGTCGTCGTAGTCGTATTCTTCCTCGGCACCAGCGTAGTCTTCGTAATCGTCTTCCACATCCAGTTGACCATGCCGACCTTCGTAGATCGCGTCAGCCAGCTTACCAACCAACAATTTAATTGACCGAATCGCATCATCATTGGCAGGGATGGGAATATCGGTCAGGTCGGGGTCGCAGTTGGTGTCGAGTAGAGACACGATGGGAATACCTAACTTTTGGCACTCCAGCACCGCGTTGTACTCGCGCCGCTGGTCAATAATCACCACGATATCGGGGATCTTCCGCATCGTTTTGATCCCGCCCAGATATTTTTGCAGCTTTTCCATCTCGCGCCGCAACACCGATGCTTCCTTCTTTGGCAACAGACCCAGAGCACCCGTTTCTTCCCGCCGCTCCAGATCCTTCAACCGCTCAACGCGGGTTTTAATCGTTGCCCAGTTGGTCAGCATACCGCCCAACCACCGTTGGTTCACATAGTTGGAACCACACCGACTGGCTTCTTGGGCAATAATCCCAGCCGCTTGCCGCTTCGTACCCACAAACAAGAACTTTTTCCCTTGTTCTGCTGCCGTCCGCATGTACTGATAGGCTTCATCCATCAGCTTGGCCGTTTGCACCAAGTCGATGATGTGTACGCCATTGCGGGACGTAAAGATGTAGGGAGACATTTTCGGGTTCCACCGCCGGGTCTGGTGACCAAAGTGAACCCCCGACTCCATCATTTGAGCCAGTGAAACAACGGGCATAGTTTTTTCTCCTTTCGGGTTAATCCTCCACCCAGGCGTAGTTCCAAACGGCCTAACAGCATCGCTGCACCGTGGAAACCACCCGAAACCCTGGATGTGTGGTGTATGGATAATGTGAACAAATCTGTGTTAGCCGTTTCAGGCTAGAAAACCTGTCCCCTGCGAACACAGCTTTTCTAGCCTAGCACAGACAGCACACGATAATGCGGCGTGTTCCTGATTCGAGTCTGATTCGCAGATCCCTTACCGCCCAACTCGTCGATTTCCTTCGCCTTGTCCTCCGGCAACCCCCGTTGGAACCACCCCATCGCCAGATTGCCCAAACTGCGAACGACAGATTTTCGCTCGTCGCTGATGCCCTTGCCCTTTTCCGCTGGCTGCTGCTCCAACTTCGCCAACGTTTCCCGGTACAGCGTGATCAACTCGGCCAATTCGCTGCCCCAATCATCCCGCGCCAAGGGTTCCGCCAGCTTTTCCATCAACCCAATTGGCGACTCAATCCCCTCCGTCTTGCCAAACCACACCCGCGAGGTAATCGCCCGCCCTGCCAACCGCTCTGCCGCCTTGGTTAGTATCAGCGATTTGCTCACCCCCCCACGCCCCAGACATGAAACACACGGAGACAGAGATCGTTGGAAGATTCAGAGGCGGCAATGGCCTGATCTAAACAGGTAAGAAACTGTTCCGTTTCCGGTCGGACAATGTAAGGCTGGCGATCAGACGACTGGGGTGCCGGGGTGGAGAGCATGGAGGCAAACCAGGCGGATTTGCCCCATTGTAGCCCCACTCATCCGAGTCTGAGCATT
>CAZJZR010000407.1:0-4422 GCA_964550475.1 uncultured bacterium | reverse complement strand
TGGCTCTGACTAGATTCGATCACTTATGTATACACGGTAGCCCAGATTTGGGAGAGGGCTTAAAGCCCTTCGGGCATACAAGAAAAGGGTGAGGGCGAAGATCTTGGCAACCCAACAATTAGCTTTCATGCAATGTGCAAGAGGTCTAATAGGTAGTGAGCTGTGATGCTCCAATTACCTATCACCCATTACCCATGACCTAATTCCTGCTTCAGATATTGCTGATACCCCAGCGCATCCAACTGGGTTTGTTTGTCCATCACCATGGCGGTTAATTGGGCGCGATAGTCCTGGATTTTGGCGAGTAATTCCGGTTGATGGGTGGCAAGAATTTGGACTGCCAGTAATCCGGCATTTTTCGCATTGCCGATCGCCACCGTTGCGACTGGGATCCCCGCTGGCATTTGCACAATTGAATAGAGGGAATCGACCCCGTGCAACTGGCGGGTGGCAACGGGTACGCCAATCACCGGTAGAGGGGTTAAAGCGGCCACCATCCCTGGCAAATGAGCCGCGCCCCCTGCTCCGGCAATGATGACTTTTAAGCCCCGCGTGTGTGCCTGTTGCGCGTAGGCCACCATGCGTTCGGGCGTGCGGTGTGCCGAGACGATCGCCACTTCATGGGAAACGTGGAACTCTTCACAGACAGCGATCGCGGCTTGCATGGTTGGCAAGTCGGAGTCACTGCCCATAATGATGCCCACTAACGGGTTGCTGCTAGGGGAAGACATAGGGGATTGCGGCGCGGATTCAGACATGGGTTTGAGCGAATCGACCGTGGCAAGGGCAGCGGCAGCCACCGCTACCCCCAGCACGTCGCCCAATAGCTTAACGTGAATTTGCCGCCTCAGATCGTCGATCCATTAGTCGATCCGCCGCTAAAATTGGGCGGTGTCTGCGGTCTCTCGCCGGGGAACGGGTGGAAGCCAACCCATCATTGGACAAGTCACCGTAGGATAGTTGAAGAAAGTCTCGGTGGCTCAACTGCGTATAGCACCAAGGCTAATCTGAGGCTAATCTGACCACTGCCGTTGAGTTGAATTTTAATTGGATGGATCGCTTGACCAAACCTGCTCTAACCACGTCATGGTTCAAACTGGGTCTGTTGGGGATCTTTTTGTTCTCCTTAGTGATTCGTTTTTGGGGCTTGAGTCGCTTTAATACCCTCGTGTTTGACGAGGTGTATTATGTCAAATTTGCCAATCATTATTTGACCCAAACTCCCTTTTTTGACGGCCATCCGCCCCTGAGCAAATATCTGATCGCCATTGGCATTTGGCTGGGACAACAACTGCCCTTTGGCCAAACTCCCGTTAATGAGATGGCCGGGTCGCCTTTGTCCCCCTTCAGTTATCGCTGGCTGAATGCGCTGATGGGGTCGTGCTTGCCGATGTTGGTTGCCGCGATCGCCTATCAGCTCACTAATCGTCCCACCTATGCCCTGATCGCTGGTGGTTTTGCGGCCCTAGACGGCATGTTGTTGGTGGAGTCGCGCTATGGCCTCAACAATGTCCATTTGTTGTTATTTGGCCTGTTGGGGCAATGGTTGTTTTTGTTGGCGTTGCGGCAACGGCAACGACGGTGGTTGTGGTTGACCTTGGCAGGGGTGAATTTTGGAGCCGCCTGCGCGATTAAATGGAACGGGTTGTGGTTTTTGTTGGGTACCTATGGCCTGTGGATTGCAGCGTGGTTGATTCGTTGGTTATTGCCCCTGCAACCGGTGGAGAATCTGGATGGTACGGATGGACGGACGGAAGTGGCCGATCAGGGATTGGATCTGCGATCGCCCGATGACTCAGAAACCCGCCGCTTTAAATCGCCGCTGACTCGTCTGACGGAATTGCGTCCAGTTTCGCTGTTGATGTGTCTGGTGATTTTGCCCGTGATGGTCTACAGCCTGCTGTGGATTCCTCACCTCAAACTGAATCCCCAGCCAGATTTTTGGGCGGTGCAAAAAGAAATTTATTCCTATCACCAACGGGTGGGCGGTAATGATCCCACCGTTCATCCCTATTGCTCCCCCTGGTATTCATGGCCATTTATGTGGCGACCAGTGTCGTATTTTTATGAAACGGCGCGATCGGCGAGTGATGAGGTGCCGTTGAAGCCGCCACTGCCCACTGGCACAGGTCGGGTGATCTTTGATGTGCATTCCATGGGCAATCCGTTCTTGTGGTGGGCTTCCACCTCCGCGATCGCCCTACTGGCCGTGTTAACCGTTCATGATCTGCGGCGGCTGATTGCGGCGCGTTGGCAAGCGGGGGTGACGGCTCTACAGGAGCACGGTTACCGTCTGGCGGTGGAGCGGTTTTGGTTACCCCTGTATCTGTTGCTGAACTACGGTGTCAATTGGTTGCCGTGGGTACGGGTCAGTCGTTGTACGTTCCTGTATCACCACATGGGAGCCGCCATCTTTGGCACCTTAGCGATCGCTTGGTTGGTCGATCGCTGGCTGCAATTGGATATTGAGCTATTGTCGCCCAATTACCGCCCCCAACTCCGCAGTTTGGGAATTACGGTGCTGGGAGTTGTGATCCTGGCCTTTGCTTTCTGGCTCCCGATTTATTTAGGCTTGCCCCTATCGCCGTTAGGATTTCGTCTACGGATGTGGTTACCCAGTTGGGTATAACCTGCATCCAAGTGTGGATGATTGGGGCATTGCTGAATTTAGGGATGAGCTAAGAGTTGGATGAATTGAACCGAAGTTTCAATTCATCCTGCTATTCAGCAACACCCAATTTCGGTTAAGGGTAAAGGTCGGACTAGGCACCTTTTCAAACAGCCGCTGATTCAGACTCAGAACATTCAGACTCAGAATTTCCATAAAAAATAATGCCGAACCGCTTCAGTTTCTTGGATCATGGTGGATGGTGATGCCCAATCATCTCAACCTGCTATGAGGAGGGAGGCGGTTTATGAATGCTGGATTGGCAGCGGTAATTGGATTTGTGGTTGGTGCGGCCTTGGTCTATTGGTGGTCTCGCCAGCTTTTAGATAAGCAAAAAGCTGAATTTATGGAGCAATCGCGGCGGATTGCCGAGGAAACGGAACGCAGTTTCCAGCAGCGGATGCAATCTACGGTGACCGCGTTACAGGCGGACTATGACAAACAACTGAAGGCGGCACAGGCAGCGGCGGCCTCTGTGCCAACGGTTCCGGCAGCTCCGGTGCCTACACCTGTGCCTACACCCGACCCAACTCCCACCCCAGCTCCAATCGTTGCCGCGCCTACGCCGACCCCTGCTCCTCCCCCGGTGGTGGAACCTGCGGCTGCGGCCACAACTGCGGCGGTGTTGCCTGAGTTAGTCAACCCATCGCCAGTGGCACAAATCCAAGCCTGGGGGGCGGCGGGGCAAGTCAGTGCCATTCCTAGCCTCAGCCGTTATGCGATCGCCCCCGATAGTCAGACTCGGCAGCAGGTGGCGATCGCGCTGGGACAAATTGCCAGTCGGGCGGGACTGCGGGCAGAGGTGCAGACTTCCCTGACGGTGTTAGCCAAACTCAGCCGTGATGCCGATCCAGTCGTGAGGCGGGCAGCGGTGGACGCGATCGCCCAATTCCCCTCTCCCCAAGCCATCGCCCTGTTGCAACCGGCATTGCGTGACAGTGCGGCGGACGTGGTGCAAGCCGCCAGCGCAGGGTTAACCCGTCTGAAGGGGGTGAAACTGGCGGTGAAAGGCAAGGCGAAGGCAAAGCGGTAGAGAGTTAAGGCGTTCGGAGTTAGAGAGTTAAGGCGTTCGGAGTTAGAGAGGTTGGAGTGGGGAGGAGTGGGATAGCGGGGCGAGGGACGGATGGATTGTAGCGAATGTAACGATCGCAGGGTCACGGATTGACCTATATAGGGCTATGGTTTCGCCACTGGTGATTCGTTCGCTGATGCGTTTGGTTGATTCGTTACTCCTTCGTTGCGGGGGGTCATCCCCGTTTATCCCATGACAACTTCCCCCTCTGATGCTCTGTCTGAATTGGCGCGTGCTAAGGGTATTCGTTACTTTTTGATCTGCTTTACCGATTTCTTTGGCACCCAACGGGCGAAGTTGGTTCCGGCGGCGGCGATCGAGACCATGGCGACCAATGGGGCAGGGTTTGCCGGATTTGCCACCTGGTTGGACATGACTCCGGCAGATCCGGATGTACTGGCGATTCCGGATGCCAACAGCCTGTTTCAACTGCCGTGGCAACCGGATGTGGCCTGGATGCCTGCGGATCTGTACACTCCCGATGGACAGGCGATCGCCCAAACACCGCGACTGGTGCTGAAGCGGGTGCTGGCACAGGCGCAACAGTTGGGTTACACGGTGAAAACGGGGGTGGAATGCGAGTATTTTCTACTGTCTGCGGATGGGCAACAGTTATCGGATGAGCGCGATCGCCAGTCGAAACCGTGCTACGACCAACAATCCCTGATGCGGCGATTTGATG
>CAZJZR010000406.1:0-4427 GCA_964550475.1 uncultured bacterium | reverse complement strand
ACTTTGAATCCGGCTCCCCTTCTCCCAAATTGGGAGAAGGGGTTGGGGGATGTAGAGCTTCGCTCTTCCCGTAGGGTGGGCAAGGATTAGCGGCGTAGAACCTAATTTGCAAGAGGTCTAATAGCCCTATATTGACGCAATCCTATTTGGAACTGCCCTTTGGAACTACCCTATTGGTGATCGCCTGCGGTGGCGTGAGCATCACCCAGACCCCGCAATCCTTTCCCAGTGGCCTTTCCTAGTGGCTGTTTGGATGAATTATCTGGGCGGCATAGAGCTGAAACCCCCGATAACCAATATGATTGAATCAACGTTCAACTCAACTCAATCAGCATTTAAATCCAGCTTAAAAGTAATCTTAAAAGGGATTTGAGAACTCAGCCACCTGGCACCGTAACCATTCATATTTGCTCCAGTCAAGAGGATTGCGGGCTACGCCCATATCTTCCCTAGGGGGAAGTGAACGCTTCCTTCCCGGCAACTTCATTCCGTTTCCGTGTTCCAGTGTAACCATGCAGCAACTCCTTCCCGCCGATATTGCCATGTCCTTGCGAAAGCTACTGAGGCAAAATCTTGATCGGTTACGGTTTGTTGGTTCGACCGACCTACGAATTGATTTTGAAATCCTGAATAACCTTGATGTACTGCTGTACAGTCTCTACCCCGATCCAGAGGTACGGCTACAGAAGTTGCCAGAATTAGAACAATTGGTAACCGCGTATCAAACCGCTAGCGGTCAACGGTCGATCCGTCGCAAAGCTCTGGAAGATCTAGAACAGCAAATTTTTGAATTTATGGGATTCCAGCAGAAGCTGCGGTGTCTACAAAACGTGATTTTGGTCGTAGACGACAATCCAGAAAATTTGCGTTTGCTCTCCTCTGCCCTTTCCCGTCAAGGTTACGACGTTCGCAGTGCCATTAGTGGCAGCATGGCTCTGGCTGGGATTGATAACATTAATCCTGATTTAATTTTGCTGGATATTATGATGCCGGGAGTGGATGGCTATGCGGTGTGTGAATCACTAAAAACCAATGAGATTTCCCGCGACATTCCGGTCATTTTTATTAGCGCGATCGATGACGTATTAGACAAGGTTAAAGCGTTTCGGGCTGGAGGTGTTGATTACATCACCAAACCATTTCATATTGAAGAAGTGGTGGCACGAGTAGAACATCAAATTAATATTCGTAATCTGCAAAAACGACTAGAAGAGCAAAATGAACGATTACAACAGGAAATCATTGCTCGTAAACAAGCAGAAAAAGAAGTTTTAACCCTATTAGAGCAAGAGAAAGAATTTAGTGAACTGAAATCTCGATTTATTTCCATTGCCTCCCACGAATTTCGTACCCCTCTGACCACCATCCAATCTTCAGCGGAACTATTAGCCTATGTGCCGCCCGAAGCAGAGGAAAAAAATCAACTCATTCAACAAATCCGGGCGGCAGTGCAGCATATGAACCAATTGCTGGAAGATGCATTGGTGATGGATCGCCCCAATGCGGATCATCAACAATTGCTCAAACCCAGTTGGTTTGATTTGAGTCAATTTTGTTTGGAAATTGTCACAGAAATTCAGCGTAATGCAGGCACCCGCTATCAATTATCTCTGACGCAAATGTTAACCAATCCCATGGTGTGGTTGGATCAAAAAACGTTGCGGCAAATTATGTATAATCTGCTGTCTAATGCAGTCAAATATTCCCCCCAAGGTGGACAGGTGGAGGTGCTAGTTACCCAAGCGGGTGACCCAAACCAACATTATTTAACCTTGCAAGTGAAGGATCAGGGCATTGGCATTCCGCCTAAGGATCGGGAGCGATTGTTTGAAGCGTTTCATCGGGCAACCAATGTTTCAACTATTCCTGGGACTGGGTTGGGGTTGGCGATTGTCAAAAAATGCTTGGATGCGTTGGACGGCAAAATTACCGTAGATAGTGCTGTAGATATCGGCACAACCTTCACTGTTACCCTACCGCTGCTTAAACCGCCAACGGAAGACGCAAGCTAATTGTTCCATCTGTTCCAGCGGCACTGATTGACAAACCACTAGCCCTGGAAAAGGGTGGACGTGACTTTACAAAACGCAATGTTGCGATTTTTCCCCAGTCCTCAAGCCATAGGTTAAATTAACAAAACGACGGGTTTGAGCATATGTCAGAGCCTTATGTCTGAGCCTGTGGAATTGAAGTCAGCTTGAACCAGGTGGAACCATGTGTATTTGTATCAACTGCCATTACGTCGATCGCTGCATCACTTACCATGCCGTTGAGCATCAACATCAACAGCCTCATCTGACTAATACTCCCGATTTTGAAGCGGTAGAACCCACCATTAATGTCAACATTCGCAATGTGGCAGATGGGATCGAGATGGAATGGGATGTGGTGGGGTGTGACAGTTTTACAGCGGAAGTGGGCAAATGGGCAAAACTCCGCCCTGGTGAATTGGTGCCAACCTAAACCGAGACTCAACGAGACTCAATTAGCCAACCAATTGCCGATAAAACGCCAGTAATTCCTGTGCCAAAGCCCGATTTGTATATACCGACAGGGCGCGGTCATAGCCCCGCTTGCCCAATTCGGCTGCCAACTGCGGTTGAGTCATCAGTTGGTGGAGGCGATCGCGCAACGCCTCACTGTCCCCTTCCGGAAACACCAACCCCGTCTCCTGAATCACATGGGGAATTTCCCCAGAGTCGGAACCAATCACCGGCACTTGACAGCCCATCGCTTCAATCAAGACATGCCCGAACTGTTCCTTCCAACCCCTTGCTGTTAGGGTCTTAAAGGCATCGGTGGTTTCCGACGGCAAAACCAACGTATTCATCAGGTTGATGTAGTTGGGAACCGCATCGTGGGGCACGCTCTCGACCAAGATCAGGCGATCGCGCAATCCGGCTGCGGTCATTTGCTCTTCCAGTGCCGCCTGCAAGGGGCCGCGCCCCAGCAATAACCATTTCCACGGCAACTCCGCCAGCCCACTCAATGCCCGCGCCAGCGTCAGCAAACCTTTTTCTTCCACAAACCGCCCCACAAACCCCACCACAAATTCCCCTGGCAAAATGCCGAGCTGTTGCGCCAAATCGGGTTGGGGTTGGGGACGAAATAGCTGTTCATCAATTCCCAATTGCGGCATCACTTTAATCGGGCCGCCATAGCCCTGCTGCCGCAACACATCTGCCCCATCCTGATTCCCCACCACCACGCCATCCGTCCGCTTCAGGTTATACTCCTCCAACAAATTAATCGGAAATTTCAGCGTGTAGGGTAAATTCCACCAGGTAAAAAAGAGATTTTTCGCGCCTAGTCCTAACAGTTGATTCAAGGTAATCAATTGGGCATAACCAAGGGCGCGGGAACCTTGTTCAACTTGAATAATTTGCGGTTTAAATTCGCGTAACAAGGGAATTAAATCCCAACCAAAGGTGAGTAAGCCTTGGTTGTTTTGACTAAAATTGGACACGGGCACGACGCGAAAGGAGCCATCCTCCCAATAACGGGTTTCCACAATGCGGTTTTGCACGCCTCCCGGTCGCCACCGCTGCGGCACCACAATCGTGACTTCAATTCCTGGCTCTAATTTGGCCAATTCCCGCAATTTTTCGCAATTGAGATCAACGATGTAAGTGTGACTGGCAACAAGGATTCGCATGGTGGACGGGAATGAGTCGTGGAAGTTGAAATTGCAGTTGAAATAACAACTGACATTAGTTAAACACACTCAGATCCAAGCTGTCGGCAAGGTGACGGATTAAAAATAAGCCACCGATGGATGTGCCGGTGGAGTCTAAGGGGGGGCTGTAGGTGGCGATCGCGCCCCATCCTGGTACAACGGCGACGATGCCACCGCCAATCCCGGATTTGCTGGGGATACCGACCTCGGCGGCGAAGCGGCTGGAGTATTCGTACAGGCCGCAGGTGGTCATGACGGCATTGACGAGGCGGCGATGGGGGGCGGGAATGGGGCTGTCCGATCGCGCCAACAGTAACCCCAATTGCGCCAAATCGTCCACGGTTCCGGCTAGGCAACAGATTTGGTTGTAGGTGTCGAGGGCGCGATCGGGGTTGGCGACTCGACCCGCTTGGGTGAGGCGGGTGAGCAATTGGCGATTTTGTTGATTGGTCAGCGATCGCACCGATTGCAACATCGCCTGATCCAGGGAAAACTGGCTGCCGGATTGTTGATTCAGCCAAGCGCAGAATTGTTCACAGGCGGCACTCTCCCACAGATCGCCCAAGTGTCCGGCTAAGGTCAACGCGCCGCTGTTAATCATCGGATTGCGCGGCCATTGGCCATCCTGTTCCAACTGGGCGATCGCGGCAAACGGTTGATCTGACGGCTGCACCCCCACCCGTTCCAGTAGCCAATCCGTGCCCCACTGCTGCAAACAAAACAGCACCACAAACGGCTTCACCACGCTCAT
>CAZJZR010000405.1:2845-4429 GCA_964550475.1 uncultured bacterium | reverse complement strand
ATCTAGTCAGCGATATAATTCTTCAGCGATATGATCTTTTGATCCTTAGGATAATCTTAAGATAATTTGACCAGACTGCTCGGTCGATCTCGAATCGGATTGTTGTCCTTAAGTAAAATTTACTATTTAATTTTCTTATGGGTGGATGGTGAATGGTGGATGGTGGATGGTGGATGGTGGATAGTGATGAGTGGTGAGTGATAAGACTCTACTTGTCAGAATAGTCGGAACTGCCCAGGTACCTAATTCCTAATTCCTAATTCCTAATTAAGGGCGCGGGCACCGCGCCCCTACAGACGGCATACAGGATGGCCATGTAGGGGTTGGGTACCCCAACCCTCATAGATCCAACAATCCAGCGTTGATCCACCTAGGCAGTTATGAATAATCACCGTTCATCCACCTGCTGACCTACTCACCCACTGGCTTCGACTTCGCTCAGCCATCGGATTACTCCCTCACCCACCGGACTACTCCCTTACCCATCCATCCACCATCCACTATTCACCATCCACTCATCACTCACCACTTTCCACTCATCACTCATCACTCCCCACTCACCACTCCCATGACCAACAACCTAGTAATCGACGTGCGAGATTTGCGGGTGGAATTTCCCGCAGAGGATCGGGTAATCAAAGCAGTGGATGGGATTTCGTTTCAGTTGGAGCGGGGACAAACGCTGGGGTTAGTGGGCGAATCCGGTTCGGGGAAGTCGGTGACTTCGTTGGCGGTGATTGGCCTGGTGCCTGTGCCGGGACGGGTGACGGGTGGGCAGATTGAGTTTTATGGTTCTGAGCAAGCCGTTGGTTCGGTGGACTTGTTGCAGTTGTCACCGAGTCAAATGCAGCGGTATCGCGGCAATCAGATTGCGATGATTTTTCAGGAACCGATGAGTTCCCTCAATCCGGTCTACACCTGTGGCTTCCAGATTGTCGAAGCGATTCGGACGCACCAATCGGTGACGGAGACAGAGGCGAAACAGCAGGCGATCGCCCTCCTCAAGCGCGTCCGTCTCTTACCGGACGAGGCCACCCCAGACCAAGCCCGTGCCATGCTGAACCGTTACCCCCATGAGCTATCGGGGGGACAAATCCAGCGGATTATGATTGCCATGGCTCTCTCCTGCAATCCGGTGCTGTTGATTGCCGATGAACCGACCACCGCGTTGGATGTGACGGTGCAGGCGGAAATTCTGGAACTGTTGCGGCAACTGTGCGCCGATTTGCAAATGTCGCTGATTTTTGTCAGCCATGACTTGGATGTGGTGTCCAGCATTGCCGATCACGTCGCTGTGATGTATCAGGGCAAAATTGTCGAACAGGGCAACGTCCGGGATATGTTTGAGCGTCCCCAGCATCCTTACACCCGTGGCCTGTTGACCTGTCGCCCGCCCCTAGATCGCCATCCCGATGTGCTGCTAACCGTAGCCGATTACATGGATGTGGTCACCCTTGCCAGTGGTGAAGTGACCATTGAGGCCAAGCAACCACCGATCCCGAACGAGGTCAGTCTGGAGATGTTGGCGGCGCGGTTGGAACGGTTGGTGCAGCAATCGCCACTGCTGTCGGTGCAAAATCTGGA
>CAZJZR010000405.1:0-2745 GCA_964550475.1 uncultured bacterium | reverse complement strand
CAACGCCAACGCATCTGCATCGCCCGTGCCCTCGCCCTCCAACCCAAATTCATCATCTGTGACGAGTCGGTGTCGGCGTTGGATGTGTCGGTACAGGCTCAGGTATTGAATTTGTTGAAAGCCCTCCAATCGGAATTCCAACTCACCTACATCTTCATTTCCCACGACCTCAGTGTGGTGAAATTTATGAGCGATCGCATCATGGTGATGAATCGCGGCGCGATCGAAGAAATGGGTGCCGCAGATCAGATCTACCGCAATCCGGCTAGGGAGTACACCCAAAAGCTGATTGCCGCCATTCCCAAAGGGTTGGGGTGATTGGTCGGAGCCAATTCACGAGTTGAGTTGGTGGAATTGGCGTAACTCTATTCAAACATACTACTTCTCCAACAACGTCGAATCTTTTCGAATTCATCAAGTATTGAAAACACAGCTTTTACATAATCCTGGTTGCTCCATTGCTTCGCTCGTTGATATCCTTGGTCAATTAGTAGCTGACGTATTTCGGGTGAGTTCCAGAGGGTCTTAATTGCTGACGCTATATGCATTGGATCCTTAGGATCTATCAGAAGTGCTGCATTACCCAATTGCTCTTCAGCACCCGAAACTTTGGAAGCAATGACAGGACAACCCAATGCAAAGGCTTCTAAAGGAGGTAAGTTGTCGGGCCCAAAGAATGTGACATAAACCAAGGCTAGGGCATGTCGGTATAGTTGTATCAAATCGACTTTTGGAACAAAACCAAGAAACCTAACCTGACCAGCTAACCCATGTTCTGCAACAAATGACTCAACTAGTTTTTGGTTTCCCTGATCGGAACCACTGAAAACAAGAGGCAGGGAGAGTTTTTCGTGATCACGTAGAAATTTGAGAGCAAGCAATAAGTTAATATGATTCTTATGAGACCAAAATTGTGCAGGATAAAATAAATAATTCTCGGAAAGATTATACTTTTCGAAAATAGAATTATCCTCGGATTGAGAGGTTACTTCTAAAGCAAATTCTGGTACGGGAAACGGTATCACTTTAATACGTTCACTTGGAACCTGGTAAAAACGCTCAATTTCTGCCTTACCTGCTTCTGTCCCTGTAAGAACAAATGAAGCTCGAAGTAGAGTTCTCATATATAAGTGCTCACGAGCATCCCACTTCCATCCAGTTACACTTACTTCCGGAAAGTAGGGATGAACACGATGAGCGAGATCCCAAACAGTCGTAATGAAGGGAATTTCTAATGTGAGAGTGTCCCGAGGAGATAATTGCCAAATAATATCGATTGACTGTGCCTGAAGAATACTTAAAACAGTTTTTTCATACCATGACTTTGTTCTGATTTGTGAGGATGGATGCCTAATAAGATGAATGAGTTGAGAAAGGGTTCGAAGGACTTTGTGTCCTAGGGGTTCTTGGTTTGCAGCTTCAATAGAAACATAAGTAATGCATATATGATTCCGTAAAATAGTAGGTGCTTCTGAACTTCTGCCAAAAACTACAAACTCATGGCTACTATGAGGCGCAAACTGGAGCAAAGCTTGCATGATATTACTTGCAAATGTATGGCTACCCCCCAATGTAGGAATATCTTGATTGAGGATGATTCCAACTCTCATCTAAGCCCTCCTGATGAAGTAAACACTCTAATAAGCTGTCGTCCATCTAAATTGCATGATCCTAACTCTAAAGTCTTTGCGACAGGGGGATAGCCTTAGAAATTTAAATGACGTTTAGCTTATCAGCTAAATTGGCTCTTTTTGAAATCGCCATCAAAAGCTGCAAATTTTCGATGTAGACTGCCGTTATACCAACGGGGATGGGAGGTTTTGGTTGAAGCAGGATGGGAGGCGGCATATTGGGGAGCAAAGTTTTCCCAGCGTTCTATACTGGTCCGATTTTCAAATAAGGTAACCTGTGGGCGTGAGGCAACCTCTTGTTTAACAAGATCCAGACGATCATCAAAGGGAATCACACAAATCGGTATATCTGGACTAACATTAGCTTCAATGCTGTTTAGCAATGCAACTAATTGGTCGTAAACAGCATCGTTGGCAAGTGTATAGATTCCAAATGGTTCCATCAAAACTCCTTTGCATCGCTGATAATGCTTACAGTCTATCCAGTGTCTTTAGAGAAGGTATTATTAAGCTCCATTGATGTTCCAGTTGCGTGCATTTTAACCCTGCACAACGAAATAAACCCCCCAGGTCTGAAACCCTGGTTCTTTGCTAGTCATCCACTCGCCATACCTTAAGAGGATCATGTTCTGTTCCTGAAGCAACCATTCCACCTCTGGTTTGAATAGATAGCGCATCCGATGGGTCTCTTGTAACTGATCAATCTGATCACTTGCCCGATCTTTGATGAAGACTTGGTAATTAACATCAACCCAGTTCTCGTTGGCATACATGACTGGTTCAGCAATTCGAGTTACCTGAATCACTTCGTCTTCTAACCGCTTGATACGAACAGTTGGGCGATCGCTCAACACTGCTGGACCATACCAACAGTCAAAGATGAAGATACCTCCTGGTTTGAGATGAGCTTTGACTGTAGTAAATGCAGCCTGCAAATCTGCGTTGGTAGTTTGATAGCTGATGACATGAAACAGAGAAATAACTGCATCAAAAGACTGAGCCACACGTACTGTGCGGATATCTCCTGGCAAAAATTGTAATCGGCAAGCTTGTTCTGGAGGCAAGTGTTGCAACCGTTGATTGGCCTGTTCAAGCATTTCATTACTTAAATCGA
>CAZJZR010000404.1:0-4430 GCA_964550475.1 uncultured bacterium | reverse complement strand
TAATGATTGCCAGTAACTCCTCTCACCCCATTTTTAGCCCTCACAACTACTCCCGTTTCTAGGTGCCAGACTCCCCAAATAACTACGCCTGTCACTCCCCACGCCATGCTCCCAACCACCCCCAGTCCCCCCAGCATTGCCCCTGAGTTGCTCTACCCCGACTCGGACGACAAACCCATGGCCGACAACACCAAACAATATCGCTGGATTGTCCGCTTAGTCAGCAATCTCAAGCATCTCTTACAGGGGCAGATGGCCTTTGTCGCTGGGGATTTGCTGTGGTATCCAGTGCAGGTGACCGCTCCGCCAGTGCCCTGCCAAGCCCCGGATGTGATGGTGGTATTGGGACGACCGGACGGTGAACGCGGCAGTTACAAACAATGGGAAGAAAACAACATCGCCCCCCAAGTTGTATTTGAAATCCTGTCTCCTAGCAATTCAGTCACCGAAATTGCTCAAAAGCAAGGCTTCTATGACCGTCACGGCGTACTGGAAATGCTGTTCTATGACCCCGACAGTTGCGAGTTTTGGGGGTTGGTGCGCTCCAGTGTCAGCGATCGCCCCACCTTATTAACCAGCCTGAATCTGCCATGGACATCCCCCACCTTGGGAATTCGGTTGGAGATGTTTGAGGATGGGTTGGCGGTGTTTCATCCCGACGGCGAACCATTCAAAGACCCAACCGACTTATTCCAAGAGCGAGATCAAGCACGGCAGGAACGGGATGCGGCACAGGACGCGCTACAACAGGCATGGGCAAAGTTACGGCAGTTAGGAATTGATCCTGAAACGATGGCATCAACCCCTGACGACCCTTGACATTTGCCCAACTATCCCGATGACGATCGCAATTACCAGATATAGGTAACCAGATACATCTGCCTGTGTTACCGTATGTCCCCCTTGGCTGTTGGCCTGTTTTATCACCTCAGCGGCTCCCAAGTAGCCCTACACAAACCGTTGCTGGATGCGGCCTTGATGGCGATCTCCGCTATTAACCAAACGGGGGGCATCGAGGGAGAGATGGTGGTGCCTGTGGTGGTGGATGCGGCATTGGAGCCGTTGGGATTAGCCAAAACCATGCAACACCTGTGGCAGGTTGAGCGCGTGGCGACCGTATTTAGTCATGGCTTTGCGGCGGCGGGGTGGGCGCGGCTGTTGCCGCTGTTGGAGCAGGGCAACGGCTTGGTGTGGTCGAGTGCGACACCCTGCGGCTTGCCACCCTCGCCCGCGATTTTTCACACCGGGGTTTGCGTAAATCAAGTAGTGGAACCGACGGTCAAGTGGTTGCAGCAACAGCATTGGCAGCGGATTGTTCTCGTCAACGGCAGCGATCGCTTCGGTCAACACACAGCGGAACTGTTGCGATCGCACCTCCAGCGTCACGGGATTGAACTGATCGGACAAGCCAGCCTCTCCCCTGACCCGACATTTTCCGTGCAACCCTTGCTGGCGCACCTGCACACCCTACAACCGGATGGCATCGTCACCATCCTGCCCCCTTGCACCAGTAGTGAACTGGCTCAACAGCCCCAGTGGTTGGCCGTATACCAATATCCCGCCCCTATCTTGACACTGGGCAACGCGACGATGCCCTGGCAGCAGTTTGCCGACATGATTGCCGCCCATCACCCTGACTCCGATGCGCCGCCATATCCGCGATATATCAGTGCCGCCTACCAACCCAACTTAGATAATCCCGCCAACCATGCCTTGCTGAAGCAATGGCATCAGGCGCAGGGCACAGCGGCGACGGAACTGACGGAGGCGATCGCCGTTACCCACACCCAACTGTACCTGTGGAAACAGGCGGTGGAATTGGCGGGCACGGTGGCTGTCGATCCGGTGCGCCTAGCCGCCTATGGCCAGACCTCCGCCAGTCCTCTGGGGTTGGTGCAACTCACCCCCACCCATCACCTCACCTATCCCGGACGGGTCAGCCAAATTCATCCCCCCACCTCTGCCGATCAGTCGCCGCGTCTGGCGGTGGTGTTTGAGCAAGCCGTGGTTCGTCCGTTGCCATGGGCGGGGTCAGAGTCGCAATCCTGCGGCACAGACGACCCCAATGCCGTTTCCCCCGCCATGGCCGCCCTGTTAGCCGAGCGGGATCACTGGAAATACCGGGCGGAACAATTGGCCGAGCAAGCTGCTGTGCTGGATGGCACGTTGTCACAGCTTCAGGTGCAACTGGCGGAACGGGAACGGATCGCAACGGCATTGCAGGATAGCGAGGCGCGGTTTCGCCTGATGTTGGAAATGGCACCGCTGCCGATTGTGATCTCGCGGGTGGCGGATGGGGTGGTGGTCTATGCCAATGGGCAACTGGGCAGTTTGTTGGGATTGAATAAGCAGGATTACGCCGGACAACAAGTTGCCGATTTTTACTACGAACCCAGCGATCGCCAACACCTCCTCAACCAACTGGCAGCACACGGTTGCCTGCGCCAATACCAAATCCGTCTGAAACAGGCCAACGGCGATCCCCTGTGGGTGGTGGCCTCGGTGCAGCCCATGGTGCTGGATGGCGAAGACGTGGTGATGTCGGTGCTGTGGGATATCAGCGATCGCCTCCGCATTGAAGCCGACCTGGAACGCAACCAACAGTATTTGCGGATGATTCTGGACAACATTCCCCAACAGGTGTTTTGGAAAGATACCAGCCTTACCTTTTTGGGTTGCAACAAAAGCTGGGCGACGGCCATCCATGCCAGCAGTCCAGAATTCGTCGTCGGCAAAACCGACTATGATTTGGTGCCGAATCAGGAAATGGCGGAACTGTTCCGCGCCAACGATCGCCGCGTGCTGGAAACGGGCATCCCAGAACTGCACATGATCCAGAAAAAACAACGGGGATCGGCCACAGGCAACCCAATTTGGTTGGATGTCAGTCGGTTACCGATTCGGGATGCTGCCGGAAACGTGATTGGCATCATCGGTGTGATCGACGACATCACCGCCCGCCGCCAAGCGGAAGAAGCCCTCCAGCAAAGCGAGGCCGAAAATCGAGCCATCCTCGCTGCCCTGCCCGATCTGATGATCCAACTGGATCGGGATGGCCAGTACCTGAAATTCTTTGCCCCCAAGGAATTCCACCATTGTGGGGTGGATGCGATCGGTCAGTCGATCTATGACGTGTTGCCGCCCAAAATTGCCGCCGAGCGGATGCACTATGCCCAGCAAGCTTGGGAGACGGGTGAAGTGCAGATCTACGAACACCAGATCTGGCTTGACAACGAATTGCGTTACGAAGAGGTGCGGATTGTCCCGATTAATGCCGAGCAGGTGTTGATGATTGTGCGGGACATTACCCGCCGCAAACGCAGCGAAGCGGAACGGGAACAGGCGAAGGCGGCTCTGCAAGAAAAGGAAGAGTATCTGCGGTTGATTTTGGATAACATTCCGCAGCAGGTGTTCTGGAAAGATACCAATTTGATGTTTACGGGCTGCAACAAAAATTGGGTGGCCGCGACGGAAGTGACCCATGCCGCTGAGGTGTTGGGCAAAACCGACTACGAGTTGCTGGGCGATCGCGACGTGGCTGAACACTACCGCAACCAAGACCGTCAGGTGATCGAAACCAATACGCCGCAATTGCACATGATTGAACGCAAGCAACGCCCTGCGCCCGATGGGTCGATTGTTTGGTTGGACATTAGCAAGGTGCCGATCCGCAATCCAGATGGGGCAGTGGTGGGGGTGTTGGGGGTGATTGAGGACATCACCCAACGCAAACTGTCGGAAGACGCGCTGCGGTTGGAACAGGAAAAGTCAGAACAGTTGTTGCTCAACATCCTGCCCCGCTCGATTGTCCAACGGCTGA
Organism: uncultured bacterium; assembly: GCA_964550475.1. Taxonomy (GTDB): domain Bacteria; phylum Cyanobacteriota; class Cyanobacteriia; order CAIUCS01; family CAIUCS01; genus CAIUCS01. Next base: position 610 of record CAZJZR010000404.1, on the reverse strand, counting down.
AGCAAACCCAAGGGGCGATCGCTGAAGCCTTCCCCGAAGCCACCATCCTATTTGCCGATATCGTCGGCTTCACCCAACTGTCTAGCCAAATTCCGCCGCAATCGCTGGTTGGGTTGCTCAACCGCATCTTCTCCCGCTTCGATCAACTGTCGGAACGCTACGGGCTGGAAAAAATCAAAACCATTGGCGATGCCTACATGGTCGCCAGCGGCATCCCCAGTCCCCGCCCCGATCACCTGGACGCGATGGCGGAGATGGCCTTGGATATGCTGGCGGAAATTTCCACCTTCCGCACCTACGAAGGGCAGTCGGTGGCGTTACGGATGGGAATGCACACGGGGCCGGTGATTGCGGGGGTGATTGGCCAAAAGAAATTTATTTACGACCTTTGGGGCGATACGGTCAACGTAGCCAGTCGGATGGAGTCCCAAGGGGAGGTGGGCAAAATCCAAGTCACCGCCGAGGTGTATCAGCGATTGCAACACCGCTATCGACTGGAATCACGGGGGGCGATCGCGGTCAAAGGCAAAGGCAACATGGACACCTATTGGTTATTGGGGCGCGAGAAACCATAGGTTGGGTAGAGCCTCGGCGAAACCCAACATTCACA
>CAZJZR010000403.1:0-4440 GCA_964550475.1 uncultured bacterium | reverse complement strand
GCGTAGCGGGTGCCCTGTTCCAGTGCCCACAGTTTGCCTGTCCAACCGGGGGGCAGGGGTTGGGCGGAGAGAATTTGCAATTGCTCTGCCTTGCCGAGGGAACTGGCCATTTGCCGCGCCACATCGGCGGTGCCGTCGGTACTGTGGTCATCGACCAGAATGATGGTGAAGGAGCCGGGGTAGTCTTGGCTGAGCAGCGATCGCACCGTCAGTCCAATCAAATCAGCCTCATTGCGGGCGGGAATGACGGCACACACGGTCGGCCAACTGGCTAAGGCGGGAATTGTGGTCGGCAGTTGTTGATCCGTTCGCCAAAACTGCCCCCGAAACGCCAACAACCCAATCCAAATCACCAGGGACACGCCTGCTAATCCCAAACCAATCACGCCCATACACTCCTAAGTGGTGACAAATAATTCTAGGGTGTATCCCGAATCAACTGCCCTCACCCTAAATCCCTCTCCCAAGCAGGGAGAGGGACTTTGAGATCGCCTCCCCTTCTCCCAGATTTGGGAGAAGGGGCTGGGGGATGAGGGCAAGTCTATCTAAGTGGGATACCCTCTGGTAACAAACTGTAAATTGATTACCAGTCTACCGCTGAGCGTTCCTCTACCACGTGTTGATAAATCACTTCGGTTTGTTGGGCCAGTCGCAGCCAACTAAAGCGGCTATGCAAATCCACATAGGCATTTTCCACTAAGAATTGGCTGTACTCTGGATTTTTGAGAATCTCCAAAATGCCCCAGGCGAGGGAATTGGGATTATTTTTCCAGGTGACGATCCCGGTTTGGGTGTGGCGCACTACCTCCGGGAAGCCGCCCGCATCCGACACCACGACCGGAACTTTAGCCGCGAAACTTTCCAGCACCACAATGCCGAATGGTTCATACAGGCTGGGGAAAACGGCACAGTCGGCAATGGTTTGGAATCGATCCAAGTCGGCATCGGACATAAATCCGGTGAAGTAGCACTTGTCCCAAATGCCCAAATGCCACGCTTGGGCTTTGAGATCATCGGCATGACCACCGCCAATGATGACGATTTTGGCCTGATTGCCCATTTCCCACAGCACCTTGGGCGCGGCATTCAGTAACACCGAAATCCCCTTCTCGTAGGTGAGGCGACCGACGTAGTAGATGATCCGTTCTTGGTCGGCGGCAAAGCGGCGACGGAATTGCAGGGCATCAAAATTGGGGGGAGTGCGTTTTTTTTCGGGGCGGATGCCGTTGTAGACCACATCCACCTTGTCCCAGGGGGTCATCAGGGTGCGGGTAATTTCGCGGCGCATGTAGTCGCTACAGACAATCACACGCCATGCGTTGTGAGCCAGATCCTGTTCCTTGTGACCAATATATTGATGGGTTTGGGTGTGCAGTCCGTTGTGGCGACCTGCTTCGGTGGCGTGGAAGGTGACGACGAGGGGAATTTTGAAGTGGTGTTTGAGGGCGATCGCGGCATCGGCCACCAACCAATCATGGGCGTGGATCAGGTCAAAGGGGCCATCTTCCAGAATCACCTTGCCGCTTTGGTGTCCCATGCTCTCATTCATGTGGACAACCCATTGGAAAAAGTCGTGACCGGGGGACACTTCCACCCGATGCACTTTGATCCCCTCGACGATTTCGTAATGGGGAGCTTGGCCAAATTCCACCGTAATCAGATGAATTTCGTGACCCAGTTTGACCAATTCCGGATACAGTTCCGCCACATGACGAGCAATGCCACCGACAATGCGGGGCGGAAATTCCCAGGTTAATACTAGAATTTTCATCAGCCCACGCCTCGATAGAATCCCGCAATACTGTTGATCTGAGCTACGTTTGATCTACCTTTGATCGATGTTGGTCGCTTCGGGATTAGCCAGTTAATCATGAACCCCCACCGCTGCTACACCGCTACCTGTAGGGACGTAGCAGTGCGCTGTCCCTACGCCTATCACGGGGATATGATTTTTCCGCAACGCCCTTCCCTGTTTTTATACCCGCTGATCAGAGATATATCTCAGTTTGATCATTAAAATGAGCCGTTTGCCCGTTTCCTTGAGCAAAATGACAGCATTCAGGTGAGCAGCCGATCAAATGACAGCGATCAGATTTAATTGATCACACATATCGATCACACATATCGATCACACTTATTTGAGCATAACTGTTCACTCTGTTGATAATCAGGACAGAGGTGATGGTGAATTGTAACCGTTCACTCCCCGTCAGGGGAGGAACAAGCGGGCGTAGCCCGCAACGCTTTTCTTCTGGGGAGATGTGAATGGTTACGGCGAATTGATGATTGGTAATTGGTAATTGGTAATTGGTAATTGGTAATTGGTAATGGGTAATGGGTAATCGCGCTCAGGCGGGGACGTGGATTTTTTGGCTACCTGCGAGGCCAAAGGCGTGGTGAATCGCTTGCAGGGCTTCGACTCCCTGCGACTCATCCACCACGCAACTGATTTTGATCTCCGAGGTGGCAATCATTTGGATGTTAATTTGCCGTTCGGCGAGGGCGGCAAACATCCGCGCTGCTACACCGGGCTGATTCACCATGCCCGCCCCAACAATGCTGACTTTGGCGATCGCGGGATCAATCACCACCTCGCGATAGCCCAGTTCGGTGGCTGCCGTTTCCAGCACCGTCCGTGCCGTTTCGCCATCGGCCTGTGCCATGGTGCAGGCAATGTCCCGGTACGGCACACCATCAATCACCCGACAGCGTTGGGACTGGATGATCATATCGACGCTGATGCCGTGGTTGGCCAACAATTGGAAAATCCGCGCTGCCATGCCGGGGCGATCGGGGACATAGCGAATCGCTAACCGCGCCTGCTTCAAGTCCAGAGCCACCCCCCGCACCGCAGGCAAGGCCGGGGCGGTTGCCCGACTCCCCACTGCCGACTCTCCACTGCCGTCCTTCGCCGGAGAACTGGTGACTTCAAAGACACTACACAGAGCGGTGATGGCGCGATCGCACAATTCCCCCAACCCCATGTCTGGCGTGGGCGACTCGATCACACAACTCACCTTCACCTCGGAAGTGGAGATCATTTGAATATTGATCCCCGCTTCGGCCAAGGTGGTGAACATTTGCGCCGCCACCCCCGGACGACCAATCATTCCGGCTCCAGCGATGCTGACTTTGGCGACTTGCCGATCCACCAACACCTCTGGCGCGTCTTCGGCTGTAGCCTCAATTCCCAAACTCAGAGCGGGCAGAATCGCATTGGCCACCGCTTCCGCCCGATTCAACGACTCGCGATTCACCGTGAAGGCAATGTCGTTACTGTTGCCGTCGTGGATCGATTGAATAATCAAATCCACGTCCACCTGCTGTCCGGCAATTTCCCGGAACAGGGAAGCGGCAATGCCGGGGCGATCGGGCACCCGCAGCAAGCCCACCCGCGCCTGTTGGGTGTCAAACTCCACCGCATCCACGGGACGGGCAATTTCCAACCCCTCCAAAGGCCGACTCTGGCTGGTCAGCGACACTACTCGCGTTCCGGGATCATCCGTCCAACTGGAACGCACCACCAGCGTCACTCCATAGTTGCGGGCAATCTCCACCGCTCTAGGGTGCAGCACCTTCGCCCCCAGACTGGCCAGTTCCAACATTTCGTCCGAGGTGATCTCGTCCATCAGTTGCGCCTCTGGCACCAACCGGGGATCAGTGGTGAGAATGCCGGGGACATCGGTGTAAATCTCGCATAAATCCGCCCGTAGTGCCGCCGCCAGAGCCACCGCTGAGGTATCCGATCCACCTCGTCCCAAGGTGGTAATTTCCAAGTCTTCGGTATCGCTCACCCCTTGGAAGCCCGCTACCACCACCACCTGTCCGGTTTGCAGGTGCCGTTCCATCCGCTCGGTGCCAATCCGCAAAATCCGGGCGCGGGTGTGCGCCGCTTCGGTGACAATCCCCACCTGCGCCCCGGTCATGGAGATGGCGGGTTGTCCCAATTCCTGTAAGGCCATGCTTAACAACGCAATGGACACCTGCTCCCCGGTGGACAGCAACATATCCATTTCCCGCCGACTGGGGTTGCTGGAAATTTCATTCGCCAGTTTCACCAACCCATCGGTGGTTTTACCCATGGCTGACACGACCACCACCACGGAATTGCCCGCTTTCACCGTTGCTAAGACGCGCTGCGCCACCGCTTGAATCCGCTCGACTGTCCCGACGGAGGTGCCCCCATATTTTTGAACGATCAGTGCCATGTTGACGATGCCATGCTTACAGGTAACACTTCAGGTTAATAGAGGATTGACCATCAAATCAATCCCTTATCGTCGCTTGCAGGAGGGTGGACGATGCCCACACCCCATCGAGATGAAGCGTGCCATAACGACATTAGATTAGGCGATTAGAGATGAGGTCAATGATATTTATTTAGACGGGCGTATTTTAGATTTGGGGGAGGGGCGGTTAAAACCGCATCTACAAGAACTA
>CAZJZR010000402.1:0-4440 GCA_964550475.1 uncultured bacterium | reverse complement strand
CTCAGCCAACCACACCTCTATGATGTCATCTCCCATGATGTCATCTCCGCCGCGCCATGTCTTGGTGGTCGGGGGCGGAGCAGCGGGTTACTTTGCCGCGATCGCCTGTGCCGAAACCTATCCCCAAGTGCGGGTGACGCTGTTGGAGGCGGGTTCCCAACCACTGGCGAAGGTGCGGATTTCTGGTGGGGGGCGGTGCAATGTCACCCATGCCTGTTTTGATCCAGCCGCCTTAGTGCAGCACTATCCCCGTGGTGGCAAGGCATTGCGGGGGGCGTTTAGTCGGTTTCAGCCCAAGGATGTGGTGCAATGGTTCCAGCAGCGGGGGGTGAGGTTGAAAACCGAGGCCGATGGCCGGATGTTCCCGGTGACGGATGATTCCGAGACGATTGTCGAGTGTTTGATGCAAGCGGCAGGGGATGCAGGCGTGCGGTTACGCACACGGGCAGCGGTGACCGACATCCAAGCCCTGCCAACGGATCGAGGTAACTTGCAGGTGAGTGTCCGGACGGGGGAACCGATCGCCTGCGATCGCCTCCTCCTGGCCACGGGTGGCAGTCCCCACGGTCACCGTCTAGCCGCCCAGTTGGGACACAGGATTGAACCGCCTGTCCCCTCCTTATTTACCTTTAACCTCAGCGATCCCCGCTTGCACGACTTGGCCGGAATTGCCGTCGATCCCGTCCATCTGACCCTGCACACACCCAGCCAAACCCTCACCCAGACGGGGCCGTTGCTGATTACCCATTGGGGCATCAGTGGGCCAGCGGTGCTGAAACTATCGGCTTGGGGAGCTAGAGCCTTACACGACTGCGGCTATCAGGCCACGTTGCGGATCAACTGGTTGCCGTCGCGATCGCCCGATCAGATCCGACAGCAGTTGTTGGATTGCAAACAACAGATGGGCAAACGGGCGATCGCCTCCCATTGTCCCTTCCCTCTACCCCGTCGGCTGTGGCAATCGCTGATCGCCCACCTGACCACCGCTCTGGGCATGGATCCCCAAACCCAATGGGCGCAACTTGCCAAATCGCTGTTGCATCAACTAGTCCAGGAACTCAGCCAAGGCGATTATCGGATTACCGGCAAAGGCGTATTCAAAGAGGAATTTGTCACCTGTGGCGGAGTCAGTTTGCGAGAGGTAGATTTCAAAACCATGGCCAGTCGGGTGTGCCCTGGCCTCTACTTCGCCGGAGAAATCCTCGACATTGATGGTGTAACGGGTGGGTTTAACTTCCAAAGTGCCTGGACAACCGGATGGTTAGCAGGACAGGCGATCGGGCACGGTTAAACAACTTTAGCTTGGGATCAGTCTGAGTTAATGCGCCAAATCCGCTGTGGTTGGTGATTGGCGGCAATTTCGATCGCCATCTCCGCTGGACTGGGCGGCGTGAGCAGGGGCGGAATAAACAGTTGGGGGTGTAGCGATCGCCAAAAATAATCGACAAATTCCCCCACCTCGGCGGCGGACATCCCAGGTTTACCGTTGGCCTGCATTTCGGCTTCCGCCTGTTGCCGCCAGTGTTTACTCAAACGGTAATCGGCCAAGTACAGCACAATCAAACTGTCCAGTTGCGCCCACAATGGCAGGTAGTCGTGCAGGCGGTGGTTGCAGTCGAGGGCAAAACTGCGATCGGCGGCGGTGTGGATTGGCTCTGGTGGGGAGTTGAACTGGGTGGGGTCAATCGGACGCACCCCCACAAACCAACCCTCAAACAACACAATGTCGATGTTACCGACCAATTCCGGCGCGATCCGATCGCCCGCGCCCCCATGCAGCGACTTGTCAAAGCGTGGCACCGCAATTGGTTGCTCTGGGCTGGCCTGACGAATCTGCTGGAACAGATTGATCCCCAAGTCCACATCATGGGTACCGGGTGGCCCCCGCCAAATTAACCGGGGATCGGTCTGCTGTAACCGTTGGCGATCGCCATAGGTTTTATACAAATCATCCAATGACACACTGAGGGGACGATACCCCAAATGGGACAAAATGAATCCGAGAATCCGCGTCAGCGTCGTTTTGCCTGTGCCCTGTGCCCCTAAAAAACCTTGAATCAACGGACGACGGAGCCGTTGCCGCCGATCCACTAACCACAGAACCAACGGTAACCACAATGTCCATAACGGCCATGCAACCGTCCAGTTAACGGCTGGAGTAACCGGATCGAACCGATCAGCAGGATTCATGCCATCAGCCGCTGAATCGGCATGGCAGGAGGGCAAGAGTTGTTGACAGAATTCCTGAACAACAGGATAAAGTTGAGTAAAACATTGAAATCGCTGTTGCAGCATCCCATCCACTGTGTCTGGAGTCAGGCCAAAGGCGATCGCCCGCTGCGGATCTTGCAATTCCCAATCCACTAAACTTTGGTAATGGGCATCTGGGAGCGATCGGCTGGGGGGGATGTCCCCTGGATCGTCCGTGGACGTAACAGCCGTTAGCCAATAGTGCAGCGATCGCTGAGCCGCATCTCTCTGTGGTTGTTCCGGGGCAACCATAACCAGCATCCTTCATTGAGCGTCTATAACGATTATGCGTAAAGGGTCATTCATCCTCGGCACACTACGGGATAGTGATGTCCTGTGGATGCAATCCACGGGCAAAACTGAGCAAGTTCCCCCTGGCACTGTCATCATTCATGAAGGAACCATCTTTAACTCGCTCTACATCGTCTTGGTGGGGACGTTAAGCGTGTCGATCTCTGCCCAAGGTGGCAAGGAAATTGCTCGGCTTGGCATTGGCGAAATTTTAGGCGAAATGTCGTTTGTGGACTCGCGCCCCTCTGCCGCCACTGTCACCACGTTGGATGAATCGCTACTGCTGTCGATTCCGCACCACAAACTAGCGGTCAAATTGGAAGAGGATGAGGGCTTTGCCTCGCGGTTTTATCGGGCGATCGCCATGTTCCTGTCCAGTCGTCTCCGCACCACGGTGATTCAATTCAGTTCCGACGATGGCGAACCCGACATCAAGGGCACCGCCAAACAAGCCCTGGAAACGCTGCGCCGCGAGATTCTCTAAGGTTGCAGTTCAAGGGATTGCTGCGACAGGTTGTCCGATTGGCTGTGTTTGCTTGATACCGTTGGCTTCGGCTTCGCTCAGCCAACGGTATCAAGTCGAAGCCAACGGCATCGAACCAGTTTAAAACCGCTCGGTTTCTGGTGGGGGTGCTCCGGCACCCGGTTTGTTGATGAACAAGTTCTTGGCCGCATCATTTTGGTAAACGCATTCAATTTGCGGCGAATTTTCCAACTCGCCAATGAAGCCAAAGGTGTTCATCCGGTTGCGGCACTCCCGCACCTGATCTTGGTTGACCAATTTCCGTTGTTCCAAGACAGCCCAGTTGGCATTGCGTAGCACGCAACCTGGTCGCATGGTCGGTTGGGCAACGTAAGCGTTGAACGGGTTGAGGGTGACAAATACGCGCGTGTCGATCGCGATCGCGCTGGCTCCAAATTGCACGCACAGGTCCGCATTGGGAGCACTCAAGTCGATCGCCTCCCGCGAGAACACATTGGAACCGGGGCCGGTGTTGGAGGCGGAACTGAAGCCAATCCCCACCCCAATGCCCAAGACAAACACACCGCCCAAAATGGCGATGGAGGTGGCATTAAAGGCAGAGGAGGAGGATTTAGACTTGCGCCGATCCGAACCGTAACTCTCCGAGTCGCGATCGTAGTCCCGGTCATAGTCCCGGTCGTAGTTGTAGTTACTGGCGGACGATCTGCTTTTCCGTTTCATAGCTGGTTAGAGAGTGGGCGATCGGGATGGAGGGATGAGTGGGGAATGGGTGGGTGGGTAGGTGGGTCTTTTCCAGTATGCCGTGTTCGTTGCCAGATGGGGAGGGGATGTGGGTGGCTGCGATCGCGGTTAACCCAACCAATGCAACCCAATGCAACAAAGGTTGGGCATCCCGCTGCTAGCAGCAGGGTTGCCCAACCTGATGAATATTAGCCTGATCATCTGACATTTGTCTCAGAAACCGGGTTTCTGACCATCAACCACAGGCGAAAACCTAAATTCTTCGCTGAGAACCCCGGTTTGTATCGCCTGGTTGAGGGTGCTGCAAGGTTCTTGTAGCGTGTCCCAAGCCACTAAAGGCCATTCACATCCGGTGAACAAGGGGCTTCAGATCTTTGTTGGTGTTTAGATTGTGTGTCGCTGACTTAGCCGAAAAGGCGGTGCTGAATAGCAGGATGAATTGGAACGAAGTTTCAATTCATCCAACTCCTAATTCATCTCTTGATTCAGCAACGCCGCCGAAAAGAGGTATGGTTAATGCGCCACTAACAACTTGTCCACCTGTTTTGCCGTTTCAAAGAAGAAGGCGGCGTTTGCTTCGGGGGTGGTGGGCAGGATGCCGTGACCGAGGTTGAGGATATGGCCTCGGTTGCCCGCCTTGCGGATGGTGTCGAGGATGCGATCGCGGATAAAGG
>CAZJZR010000401.1:0-4451 GCA_964550475.1 uncultured bacterium | reverse complement strand
CGTCACATCTGGAGGCATGACCTTACATCTGATGACACAATGCCGTGTCCCTACGGCTATTACGGGTATTTGCTTTTTCCGCAAGTCCCTTACCTAATCATCGGAACCTAATCATCCGGAAACTGCCAACAGGCGATATGTTGAATGTTGCGACTGCCGCAGGTGCAGGGTTCTGGGGCGGAGGTTACCCATTCGCGATCGCAGACACGGCAATGGCAAAGGATGTTGTGGTAGTCGGCAATGGCAATGATCCGTTGCCACTCGGCTTTTTCGGCCTCGCTGAGGGTGGGGGGAATGTCAGGCATGGTTTGGGACGTGGGAGGCTAACAATCAGGCGAGCAATTAGGCGAGCAATCAGGCGACTCAGTGCATGGTCAAGCAGGTGGTCAAGCAGGTAGTCAAGCGGGTGGTCAATGGGGTAACGCTGTGGCACCCTTCATCCATAGGGTATCCTGTAGGTAACCGCGATTAACAGCGGGATGCATAATTTAATTCATCCGTCCATATTGCCCATTCATAGCGATCGGGAGAACTCTGATGACTTGGCGCGGCTCCACAACAGTCCAGGCACGCATTTTTGCCTCGTTACCATACATCCTACCGTTGGTGGATGGCCTGATCTTTGGTGTCTTTTTATTCAAAGACTTTCCAGCCCTGAAAACCCTGTTAATCCCTCTCACCCCATTCCTGATCATCAACAATTTGCCATTTGCCGGGTTGATCATCTTCTTCCTGCTATTTCTCCTGGTGGTTCGTAACGAGCGTGTCCCCCACTTCATTCGCTTCAACACCATGCAGGCGATTTTGTTGGACATTATTTTGATCTTGTGCCGCATTATTGCTCAATACATCTTGGTTCCGGTGATTCAAGCGGAGTTTGTCTTAGCGACGTTGTTTACCACGGTGTTCTTAGGGATTGTGGCGGCGGTGAGCTATTCCGTGTACCAAAGCTTGCGGGGGAACTATGCCGAGATCCCAACTTTATCCGATGCGGTGTATATGCAGGTGCGGTAACGGGTCAGTAGACCGAGGTACAAACAGCTCCAATCCAGTCATCGCGATGCCTGAGAGGGGGTGCCGTTTGGACGATGCCATGCGTGGCTTGTAAATCCATACCTCAGTTGCCCAACCGCATCCCCATCAATCCTTTGAGCTGCTATGTCACCTCCTGCCCCTCAATGGACAACCGAACAAGTCCTTGCCCTCGCTCCTGATGCAGCTTCGGCAAAGAATGGGCGCGGCTTGGCGACGCGGCGCAAATGGGTGAGCTTGGGCAGTCAGACTACGGACTCTGGACGGGTGGTGTGGGGTGAGTGCCAGGGCAGTGGCAAAACACCCTATCGCACGCAGATTGATTTGAGTGAACCCGCCTTTCGCTGTAGTTGTCCCAGTCGTAAATTTCCCTGCAAGCATGGCTTGGGGCTGTTTTTGCTACTGGCGGAACAGCCACAGGAAATCACCGAGGCTGAACCACCGGACTGGGTAACCGAGTGGATCGCCAGCCGATCGCAACGGGCAGAAAAACAAGCCCAAAAGCAGGCTAAACAACAGGAAAAAGCCGCTGATCCGGTGGCGCAGGCGAAGCGGGCAACGGCACGGCTGAACAAAATGCAAGCCGGAGTCCAAGACCTGCAACTGTGGTTGCAAGACCGCATCCGCCAGGGATTGGCGACGTTGCCCCAGGAGTCGTACCAGATGTGGGATGGGGTGGCGGCGCGGTTGGTGGATGCCCAAGCTCCGGGGTTGGCGCGGCAAGTGCGGGATTTAGCGGGGGTGGTGCATACAGGAACCGGGTGGAGCGATCGCCTCCTAGCTCAGTTCGGGCAGCTTTACCTGCTCACCCAAGGGTTTGAGCGACTGGACAGCCTACCAACCCCGATCCAAGCTGATCTGCGTACCCAACTGGGTTGGGCCTTCAACCAAGAGGAGGTGTTGAATGGTGAGGATACCCTGACCCAAACCGATGTGTGGGTGGTGCTGGGACAAAGCTTAGAAGCAGACGAACGGTTGAAAACCCGACGCACGTGGCTGTATGGTGTGGGGCAGTCCACCCTAGCCCTACTATTGGATTTTGCCTATGGGACGCAATCCTTTGAGCAAACCCTGTTGCTGGGCACCTGTCTGGAGGCGGAATTGGCCTTTTACCCCAGTGCCTATCCCTTACGAGCCTTGATCAAAACTCGTCAGGAGGCCGTCCCGATCAGCCAACCGCCACCGGGGTATGGGACGGTGGGCGAGGCGATCGCGGCCTACAGTCGCGCCCTTGCCCAATCCCCTTGGTTGGAGCGGTTTCCGCTGCTGTTGTCTGGTGTGGTGCCGTTGCGCGAGGGCGATCGCTGGCTGATCCAAGACAGCCAATCCGGTGTATTACCCTTGACCGCCCGCCTAGAGTCCAGCCAAGGGTGGCAACTGTTAGCCCTGAGCGGTGGCCATCCCCTCACCCTGTTTGGCGAATGGGATGGTAATCAACTGATTCCCTTAAGCGCGTGGGTGGAGGAGCGGGTTTATGGCTTTGGCGGCTGATGCACCGTGGTCTGCCCTAATGGGGGCGGCGTTGGTGGGGACGGATCGGCAACCGTTGCAGATGCCCACGACCTTGGGAGCCTTGGGGCAAACCCTCGCCAAGGTGGACGCAGCCAGTCCCTCCGGGGAGGCGAAATTGTTGGCGGCGGCAGGCACAGTGGCCTTGCACCAACGGGTCGGCTGGCTACCGGACACCCGCAGCGCGGCGACTCTGCCCCCTAGCCCCAGCGAGGAGTGGCCATTCTGTTCTGCCCAGGCCGCGCGGTGTTTGCAACGGGTGTTGCAGAACCAATACGCTGCCCTGTTACCGGAATGGTTGGAGTTGGCGGCGATCGCCCAGCAGCGAGTTCCCCCGATCCACCTGCCGCAATTGCTAGATTTGGGACGGCAGCAACGCAGTTTGCGATCGGCGATTCGGGCGGTGATGGGGCAGCGGGGGGCGTGGTTGGCGGCACAGAACCCCGACTGGAGTTATGCCATCGTGGTCAATTCCGAGGCCGATTGGGACACGGGCAACACAGCGGCACGGATGGAGTATTTGCAATCCCTGCGGTCAGACAACCCAGAGCAGGCGCGGCAACTGTTGCAGACAAGCTGGGGTCAGGAAGCGGCGGGCGATCGCGCCAAGTTGTTGGCCACGCTACGGGTGGGGTTAACGCTGGCGGATGAGCCGTTTTTGCAGACTGCGTTGGGCGATCGCAGCAAAGAAGTCCGGCGGGTGGCGACGGAATTACTCAGTGGCCTGCCCCAGTCCCGCCATTGCCAACAGATGATCACGCTGATTACGCCGTACCTCAGTGTCGTTCCCGGTTCACCGCCCACCGTCAGACTGGAACTGCCGTCCACGTTGCCGCCTGCATTAACCCAACTGGGAATTGACAGCAAACCGCCCCACAACGTTGGCGAAAAGGCATGGTGGTTGCTGCAACTGTTGGCTCTGACTCCCCTGGATCATTGGACAACCCAATGGCAAAGTAGTCCCGCCGCCATTCTGCAACAGGTGCAGTCCCATGAGTCGGTGGATTTGTTACTAAAGGGGTGGGTGTTGGCGACAGAACGACAGGCCGATCCCCTGTGGGCGGAGGCGTTGTTGCAGGTGGGGTTGGCGGAAGCCGGGGAGGAGCGTCCCGGCAAGGTGTTGGCCAGTCATCTGACGGCGATCGCTCGGTTGGTCAGTCCAGAGCGATACGATAGGCTGGTGTTAGATTGGCTGCGATCGCCGCAGGGTGCGATCGATGACTCCACGACCCTGTGGTTGCTGAACCACCGGGAAATCCCTTGGAGTGAAGCGGTGACAACCCTGGTGCTGGAACGGGTACAGCAGCATTTGCAAACTAGCCAAACCACCCAGCGCAGCAATGATTGGGCGTTGTGGAACGGGCTGAAGCAGTTTGGCCGCTGGGTACCTGTTCGCCTGATCCCCCAAGCCCTGCAACTCCAACAACTGGACTTGCCCAGCAATTCCTATTGGACGGAAAGCATCAGCGATTTCTGTGCCATCTTGGAACTGCGGCGCGAGTTGTGGGCAGGGTTTGGTCAATCTACTGGTTAATCGGCATGATTCACGACAATTTACCGAAAATCCCGGAAATGCTGTAGGGGGCGGTGCCCTGCCGCCCGATGCAAGGGATGACACTTTACACCAAGATGTCTGGTAACTGCCCAGGTATCTATTCAGGTATCTATTAAGGACGCGGGCACCGCGCCCCTACAGACCGCACACAACATGGTCATGTAGGGGTTGGGTCCCCCAACCCTGATGGATCAAACAATTCAGCGTTGAGCGGGCGGCTTGCCCCTACGGTTTGAGGTGTAGAATGGCGTGAATAACCCAGGCTAGGGATCTGCAAATAAAATACCCAGAGTAGGATGCGTTAGGCTTCAGCCGTAACGCATCATCTTTAGATTATGGGTACTTTATTTTTACG
>CAZJZR010000400.1:0-4454 GCA_964550475.1 uncultured bacterium | reverse complement strand
ATGGAACGTAAGTATTAACCGTAGACGATCCTAGGTAATTACGGACGGAGGATCATGTATCCCTAGGGATGTAGTCACTCGTATCAGAAGATTTACTGAAGATTTACTGAACTTAGCTTAGGAAAGAACTGTAAGAACAATATGAAGATCACATGACATTGGGAAATCCCGTAGATTTTACCGAAGTCACCCGACACAGGCGTGGTGATGCTACGGGATCACTCGTAGACGCGACCAACCGCTGCTCCTCCTGGCGACCCACCTAGATCTACGGAGCAGTTACGATCTACGGAGCAGTGACCCTTCGGTTGTGCTTAGTGTAGGTAAGGCGATCGCCCTCACAGCAGGGACAATGACTGATTGGCCAATCCCTAAGCAATACTGGCTTCTTGCTGGTTATAGAGGCAGTAGTAACGACCCTTAATCGCCAATAACTCTTCATGGGTGCCTTGCTCCACCACACTGCCCTTATCCAGAAACACGATCAAATCCGCATTTTTGATCGTGTTGAGGCGATGGGTAATGAAGAAGACGGTGCGATCGCGGAATGCCTCCGCCAAATTCAAACACACCTGCCGTTCTGAATCGTAATCTAGGGCACTGGTGGCTTCATCGAGGATTAACATTTGGGGATTTTGTAACACAGTCCGGGCGATCGCAATCCGTTGTCGCTGCCCCCCAGACAAACTGGCACCCCGTTCACCGACTCGCGTGTTGTAGCCATTGGGCAACGACATAATGAACTCATGGGCAAACGCCACCTTAGCAGCGGCAATAATTTCATCCGAACTGGCCTCCGGACGGGTCAGGGCAATATTTTCCTGCACCGTCCCTTCAAACAACAGGGCATCCTGGGGCACAATGCCAATCTGTCGCCGCAGCGAATACAGTTCCACCTTGGCAATGTCGTAATCATCGATCAAAATGCGGCCACTGTTCGGTTCATACAACCGGGGCAACAACTTGGTCAGCGTACTTTTCCCCGACCCACTTTGCCCCGCGATCGCCACAAACGTTCCGGCGGGAAACTCCAAATTGATATTGGTCAACTGCATCGCCCCGCTTTCCGCAAACCGGAAACAGACATTTTCGTACACCACCTTGCCCTGCACATTCGGCATCGGAATATTCAACCGATCGAGTTCATCCGTTTCCTGGGGCGTGTCCAAAATGTCACTCAGTCGCTCGATCGACAGAGCCGTTTCCTGAAAGTTCTGCCACAACTGCGCCAGCCGCAGCATCGGACTCGTCACATACCCGGCAATAATCCGAAACGCAATTAATTGCCCCAAACTCAACTCCTGCTTGAGCACCAAATACGCCCCCACCCACAGCACCAACAGCGTCGAGACTTGGTTGAAGAAATGGCTGGCTGCTCCAGCCGTGGTGGACGTGATCACCGTATTAAATCCCGCAGACACATACCGGGCATAGCGGGATTGCCATTGCCAGCGCGACTTCAGTTCAATATTCTGTGCCTTCACCGTCTGAATCCCAGACAGCACCTCCACCAAATAGGACTGGGTGTGGGCATTGCGTTCGGCTTTGATTCGCAATTGTTGGCGGATAATTGGCGACACGATCGCGGTCAACCCCAAAAACAGGGGAATGGTTGCCAAGGCCACCGCCGTCAGCACCCAGCTATAGAAAAACATAATGGCGATGTAGAACAGGGAGAAAAAGACATCCAACACCACCGTTAATGCCGTACCCGTAAGGAATTGGCGGATATTTTCCAATTCATTAATCCGGGTTGACAATTCCCCCACCGATCGCCGTTCAAAATAGCGCAACGGCAATCGCAACAGGTGATCAATAATTTCTGATCCCAGAGCCATGTCGATCCGGTTGGTGGTATCGACAAACAAAAACGTCCGCAGGCTGGTGAGGATGGCTTCAAAAATTGCCACCACAATCAGAAAAATCCCCAACACCTGGAGCGTGTCCACACTGTTTTGCACAATCACCTTGTCGATGATCACCTGAATCATCAACGGGTTGGCCAGTCCAAACAATTGCACAAAGAAGGAGGCAATCAAGACTTCCAACAGCACCCAGCGGTATTTCTGCACCGAGGGCAAGAACCATTGCAAGCCAAACTTTTGTTGCGGGGTGTGTTGCGTCTGGCGCAGCAACAACACCGGAACCACATCTGACTCCGCCTGATCCAACACTGCCGCTGCGGCCACCGTGCTCGGTTTGCGCCGCACAATCCCCAATTCCGGCACACCCAACACCAGTTCATGATCCGTCGCTTCGTACAACACGGCGAAGTTACCCTGCCAAGGAATCAACGCCGGAGCCTCCAACCGACCGATCGCCGCCACAGGCACATTCACCAGTTGGGCGTGCAATCCCATCATTTCGGCGATCGCCCCACACACCATCAAGGACAGGGAACCCGTGCGTGCCAGTTGATCGACCAGTACCCGTCGCAGCACATCCCGCCGGAAGGGCATGTGCCAATGCTTACTGATCATCTCAAAGCAGGCCAACGGACTATCGAGATTACCTTTGCCACGGACATGGGGGTATGCGTCGCCCTTGCCGTTCCGATCTGGGGATTTACCATTAGTCCGTGATTTGGGGCTGTGGGGTAAGTTGGGGTCGGCGTAGGGAATATCGGCAATCTCTACGGTGCTGTTGGAGCCGCGATCGCCCCTCGCCGCCCGATGTGCCGCACCATTACCTGACGCTCCCGCTCCCCCAGACCCTCTTGCCCCTCTTGCCCCTAAATCATCAACATCCGTATCCCAAAAATCCTCCAAATCCCCATCGGGATCGGCAGGCGGTAACGCGGGCGGAGCACTGGGCGCGATCGCGGGAAACAGGCCAAGTAGGCGAATGGCAGCCGTGGGATCAGGTGTGAGAGCCGCAATTGCGGTTGGGTTTAACGTGAGGCGGGTGCCCAAGGGGGCCAACGCCCCCCCATCTTGGCTGACAAACCACTCATAGGCAGGGTTGATCTGATCCAGCGGCTTGCCCTGCTGCACATACTCAATCAGTGCCCCAGCATAGGCTTTCTGTGCCAGTTTGACAAAATCCTCCGTGACCTTAGCCTGCTGACTCAGCACATGGCTCAACACATCGGCCACTTCACTCAGCGTCGTATTTTGCTGGCAATAGCTACGCAAACTCGGTTCTTCAGCGACCAACGCCAAAAAATCACTGGCGGGTAAGGATAAACAAATTGATTCAATGGAGGCGATCGCGGTTTCACAGGCCGTACCCCGGATCAACCCCACCCAACCCAAGACAGCCCCCGGTGCCAACCGTTGCAACGTCATTGGGGTCGGCTGACGATCATCATGCCCCAACAACCGGATTTGCCCCTCCAGCAGCAGCACCACCTGATGCGGCAATTTTTCTCGCGTTAGGATGGTCTGCCCCATGCGATACCGCAATGGTTGCATCCGATTGACAATTTGTTTCAGAACGTGAGCCGACAACCCTTGGAACAGTGGGACTTCAGACACAACGCTGTAAAAATCAATCGAGCTTTGAACCATGAGAAAAGGCCAAGGATAGACGATCAGGGATGGTTACGGTTGAGGCTTGCATCATCCCCATTCCCCTTGGGGACATAGCCGCTGGCGGTGGTGTGAGTACATTGTTAACATGCACGTCCCTAACAGAAGAATAACGGATAAATATGTGGATAAATATGTAGAGAAAATCTACAAACGCGGTATAAACGCGCTATTGGATTTTGACTTGCACATTCACTTGTTCGTCTAGCCATTGACTGAACAGTTCATTCAGCAACCGTTGGCGCATGGGATCGTCAAGTTGGGCGGGGAGAAATTTCTCTAAGCGGGTAATTACCCACCAATCACCAATCCGGTTCGGCGGCCACAGTTGACCCGGTTGACTAATGGTTAAGATGTGGGCTAAGGCAGCATGGGGTACACTCAGTTCCACAGGGCCGATGATGCCACCCGTTTGGGCTTCTGGGCCTTGGGAATAGTCCCGTGCTAAGTCTGCAAAGGGTTGTTCACCTTCGTTGATCCGGAAGTACAGTTCTTGAGCCGTCCCAATGTCTGATGTGCGGATGAGGGAGTAAATCACCCGATCCAGAGTGCCTTTGCGTTTTAAGAAGTAGGACTCTAACTTGTTACCCCACATCTGATGCTTAAATTTTTCAATCCGCAGGCTACGGGTGGTCAGCGATTCTAACTGTTCGGCAGTGATTTGTTTGGCGGCTAACCACGTTTTGACTTCTGCGTCGGTGGTAATCCCTTCTTTGGCATAAAAGGCTTTGCAGGCGGCAACAATTTCTTCAAAGGTACAAGTGATATCCGCGATCGCCTGATCGATGACTAATTCCCGCACCAGTTGGGGCAAAAGCTGATAATGATTCAATAACGACAGAATCTCGGTGGCGGGGATGATGCGATCGCCAATTTGTAGACATCCATCCATAACTGCACTGTGCCCAACTGCTAAAGTCTACG